>JAFIEW010000015.1 GCA_020832375.1 Cyclobacteriaceae bacterium | reverse complement strand
TTTAAGGTAAAGATATTAATAACTTAATTAATCCCCAGAAAAATTGCTTGATCCGCAAGCATTCTCGCCATTTTTGCTTAAAAACTATGCACTCAGATAAATAAAGTTTAGACTTTATGATTTATTTATCAACAATTTAGCTGTTTTTAAGCAGACCCTAATTAATTCTCATCATAAAACTCCTCATACCATTCAATGAATCGTTTTACTCCTACCTTAATTGGGGTAGATGGCTTATAGCCAGTAATTTTGGATAGGTAATCCGTGCTTGCAAAAGTGGAGGGTACATCACCCGCTTGTAAAGGTAAATAGTTTATCTCAGCTCTTTTACCCAGGGCATCTTCTACTTCCCTAACGTAATCCATTAAGGGCACTGGGGAATTATTTCCGATATTGAATACGCGAAAAGGTGCACTACTTAATGATGGATTTGGATTTAGGGGGTCAAATTCATCTGATCCTGATACAGGCTGATGTACCATGCTCTGAATAATCCCTTCTACTATATCGTCAATATAGGTAAAGTCTCTTTGCATATTACCATGATTAAAAACATCGATAGAACGCCCTTCCTTCATGGCCTTTGTAAATAAAAATAAAGCCATATCTGGACGCCCCCAAGGACCATAAACTGTAAAAAAACGCAGCCCAGTGGTTGGAATTTGGTAGAGATGAGAATAGGTATGTGCCATCATCTCATTCGATTTTTTGCTGGCTGCATAGAGGCTCACCGGATGATCCGTATGTTGTGACTCCTCAAAAGGTATTGACTCGTTTAGTCCATAGACTGAAGAACTTGATGCGTATACTAGATGCTTAACTGGATTATGTCTACAGGCCTCTAAAATATTCAAGAAACCGATGATATTGGACTGCAAGTAAGCATGTGGGTTAGTTAAAGAATAACGAACACCAGCCTGAGCTGCTAGATTAACAACAAAATCAAATTTTTCATTGTGAAATAATCGATCAACACCTTCTTTATCTTCTAATTGCAGTTGGATAAATGAAATACTAGGATGACCAGACACTTTTTTTCCGTATTCTATAACCTTTTTCTCAATTCCCAGCTGAGCCAGTCTAGCATACTTCAAATTGACATCGTAATAATCATTAATGACATCCATGCCTACAACTTCATAGCCTTTTTTAACCAAAGCCAAAGCAAGATGAAATCCAATAAAACCAGCGGTACCAGTAACTAATACTTTTTGAGACATATTATCGTGAAAATTGGGTGTTTTTAATATTGATTTTCATTAAAAAAGCCCCAAAAAGGGCTTTTCTCAAAGTCTTCCGTCCACTTCATCCTTGGGATAAAAACTTTTTATGTCGAAAATACTTCCTTGGGGTGTTTTTAGCTGGGAGGGATGAAGTTCTCGAAAAGACTCATGACCTACTGCAAGTACTACTAAGGAATAGGCATTTTTTTCTGGTTTGCTTATCATTTCAATGCTATATTCATCTCTGACTTCCTCTGGGTCTGCTTCTGGATCGTAAACATCAACCTCCAAACCATATTCAATGAGCTCACGATACAGGTCATAGACTTTTGAATTTCGAATATCAGGACAGTTTTCCTTGAAGGTCATCCCAAGAATTAAGGCTTTTGCATCAGCAATTTTTTCACCTTTGGCAATCATCATTTTAACGCACCTACTAGCGATACGATGACTCATATCATTGTTTAGCCTTCTACCCGCTAAGATAATTTCAGGATAATAGCCTACTTCTTGAGCTTTATGAGTGAGGTAATAGGGATCGACTCCAATGCAGTGCCCTCCTACTAACCCTGGCCTAAAAGGAAGAAAATTCCATTTGGTACCCGCTGCCTCCAATACTTCAGTGGTGTCGATATTTAATTTATCAAATATAACCGCTAATTCATTGATGAAAGCTATATTGATATCACGCTGGGCATTTTCTATCACCTTAGCTGCCTCCGCTACTCTAATTGAACTAGCTTTATAAGTGCCCGCTTTAATAATACTTGCATAGAGCTGATCAACTTCCTCTGCAATTTCTTTATTTGACCCTGAAGTTACCTTCTTAATATCAGGCAATCGGTGTACTTTATCACCTGGGTTAATCCGCTCAGGAGAATAACCGCAGAAAAAGTCCTCATTATATGTTAGTCCACTGCCTTTTTCTAGAATAGGAACACAAATTTCCTCAGTGCAGCCTGGAAAAACCGTAGACTCATAGATAACGATATCACCCTTTTTTAAAAATTTGCTTAACATCTCCGATGCTCCCTTGACGGCAGCTAAATCGGGGTTCATATGATCATCTATTGGAGTAGGAACTGTAACTATAAAAATTTGGGCCTCCCTTACTGGTGCTAGGCTACTGGTGAACTGTAGATGAATGGCCTCTTTTAGTTCTTCCTGTGTGGTTTCCAAAGTACGATCAATCCCTTTTTCTAGCTCTTCAACTCTTTTCTCGTTGATATCGAAACCTATGGTTTCAATTTTTTTGCCAAATTCTACAGCCAGGGGCAGACCAACGTAACCTAAGCCAATGATAGCAATTTTTTTTTCTGTCATTATTTTTTATTTCTTTTCAAAATTCCTTGATAAGCCATACCTAGATTAATTCCGAAGTTATTAGACATCTCACCTACATCGAAGCTAAGACCTGCCGTAAAAGTAAAGGGATGTTTCCAGTCGGGCTGATAATAAATTTCCGAAAGATAATAGATTTGCCTTAGTGATGGTAGAAAGGCGTAAATTTCATCTTCAGGTAATTGATCAACTGGTGCCCAAAAATCTCTAAAAGAAGCATCCCGATAAGTACCATGATTGTCAGTATAAGTAATCATTTGTCGAAATTCTATAGCGGAATTCAAGCGACCTTCAAGACCAATATGAAAGGCATTGAAACGGTTGCTCGCTATTCCTCTCGGTGATATTGGAAACTCACTCAATTGTAAGATCCGTACCCTCTCTCTGGTTAAAAATAGGGGTGATCCAATAACATTTCCAAAATATTTCCAACCTGTTTGATATTGATGATGATTATAAAAATCATCCCTCCCACCCAAAGGGAAATCTCTATTATCAAATCCTCTATCGGTATCCCATCCAGGTCCTGATTGCCACATACTTGTTAAAAATTCAAAGGTAACTCCTTTGATCCAAGAACTTTCATCTTTGTGCTTCCAAAGTAAACCGTAATTACCATCAATATTTCTAGAAAACACCCTTCTTCCCGAACCGTCTTCATATAGGGTCTGTCGAAATAGTCTAAAAAAATACTCTTCAGAGTCGTATTCTAAACCCATTTCAATTGTTCCTAAATGATCGCCAAGGGCGTTACTCATTTCACCAGGAGATGCATTACTTTCTTCATCCGCATTTCTAGCAAAATTTATCAAAATAAAATCACTAAGGCTGTTTGGTAATTGCCCTCTTGAAGGATGGACACCTGACCATAAGGTGAAATGAGTTAAGCCCGCATAAGCATTCAATGGAAACTTACCTCCTGCTTTTAAAAATAAAGATTTCTCATGTAGCCAAGGTGCACTTATAAACCTATCTTCTTCTAACCAGCCATGGCCATAATGTGCCTGAAAGCTCAAATAACCATAAGTAAGAGGTATATCTATAAAACCATCAGTGTCAAGTACTACTCTAGGAATCGGTGTGGCATTATTACTTAAGGCCCAAGAGCCACTGCTCATGTGCTCATCTATCAAACCAATAGTGGCATGTCTTCTACCAGCCCAAAACCTAAACCTTTTGTATTGGATCTGAGCATATCCTTGCTGAATGAGCTGATGAGTAGAGAAAGCAGTATTCGCTAAAATATCTCCTTCCAATGTGTAAGACCAGTTCTCATTGATACCTTTATTATATCTAAAACCAACTGAGGTGAAAGCCTGCGCCCCAACAGTGTGGTCGACCCTCCCCCACCTCTGAGCAAATTGATAGTGAGTTGTGTAGGGTTGTGAGACTCCGAAGACCATAGTCTCAGCCCTAATAATCAAAGAATCATTTTGAGCTGATAGACTACCGAACACTAAACCATTGATTAAAAATAGCAAGTAAAGATCCTTAATTATTAAAATTTTTTTAATCGACATTATATAAAAGAGCAAGAAATAAATTTATAAGCCTATTATCAAGATTGGATAAACCACTTTACCAAAAGCTTGGGTATGTCATAAGGTAAACGGAATCACTGTAAAAGATTGCGTAAAACATCGCTCAATATTGTATAATTATCATAGGTCACTAGGCAGCAGTGGGTATCGCAGGATAAAATTACTGGCAAAATCATCGGTTATTTATGGGTAATAAACCCTCCTTTTATATTGCTATAATTCAAGCTAATTGACTTTGATAAAGGTTATAACTTAATATCAAAACAACTCAGTTTTGTAAATTAACGGACAAGCATATAAATTCTAGAAAATTAGTAAGTCCCAAAATGCTTTTTTATTATTTTAAGACGTTTAGATGTAACCGGAATTATTTCACCAGCTTTATCCACAGCATAAAAAAGAGAGCCTTCACCATTGGCATACCCAGAATTGTCATTGCCATAACTAGCTGCATTCCAATGAGTGAACGGAAATGATTTCATATCATCGATACTATTTGAAAACCAGCGGTTGTTTGCCCAATACATGAACCCTTCAATATGATAAAACTCCATTTCATGATCAAAAAAATGGTCTAAGCTTTTCAAACTTGATTCTAACCAAAGGTTAGGAGAAGGAGGATAAGATCCTACGGCCAAATAGGTGTAAAATAACCAACCTTTCTGTTGTAGGTATTGAATTAGATTATAATTTTGTTTGTATTGATCATAATGAGGTATCCATATATCAATTAATCCTTCATACTCGCTTCCAAAGGAAAAAGTAAAATCAAAAGCTGTGGTCATTAATTTAACGGTAGGAAAAGATTCCTTTAGCTTTTGCGCTGTCCGATATAAAATATCACTGTTCTCTGTAGGCCACTCGTCAAATAAATTAATATATAAAAGTAGATCGGGATGATTCCAAAGTCCGAGTTCAGTTAGCTTTTTTTTATATTGATTTATCACTATTGTCTGTTGATCAAGTCTGTCCCAGTGTGCACTTTCTGAGAAAGCATGAATATCTTTCCGATCTATTCTAACATAAGCTAAGTTAATAGCCCTGAGACCTAAATCTAGCAGTTTTTTTAAATGAGCCTCATCCCAATTAGGAGGTGCATAACTATATATATTGCCTGGTTGAATGCCATTCTGTAATAAAAATTCATCAAAAAAATCGCTTGTTGAAGAGTCAACTTTTCGATTCCGTAGAAATGGTTTAAAATCTTTCAAACCTAAATCATAAAATTGACTTATAAATATGGGTGGTTTTGCATTAGCTTTTTCATTTAAATCTTCTTCACTTTGCGGTAGTATCTTAAGATTGAGTTTTCGAGCATCATTTCCTTTTGAATAAAAAGTAACTTCTATCAATTCTTCACCCGGTAATTCTCCATCTAATTCAAGCCAAAAACCTAAAGGTTTATCCTGTGGCCAAAAATTAATTTTATCTATTTCGACTAATGGGTCGGATAGGTAAGTGGATGTGTAAGAATGGGTATATCTTGTGTTTATCTCTCTTTTTACCAATGGCTGCGCATATAGACTTGCTTTAAATTTATCATATGTGTGTTTTTGGTAATCTATAGTCCAGTGAATATCCTCTAAATCAATTTGAGGAATCAAGATAAACTGTAAATGATCATTGTATTTTCTTTTCTCAATCATAAGGGTATCGAAGATCACATCAATACTTGATACATCCTTCTCTTCAAGAGCCACCCTATCATATTTATCGGTCAAATAAAACAAAATAGGTTCCGGCAATTCCCACTTATCTTCCTCTTCTTTAATGTTGATCTGAGCACTAGATGATCCATTGAAAGATGTATTCACTTTTTCCTGTGAGATTGAAGAATATGAATTCTTAAAAAGATTTTCAGAATATGAAACACCTTGAAAGTTGAACGAGTCCGAGAAACCAAATTGATCGGCATCAAACGAATGATGGATTTTTAATTCATCTATCGTAAGCTTAAGCAATTCGGGTAATAAAGCAACCCATATTCTAATTGTATCAACATCTTCAATTTCAGGATAGCGCTCTTTTGTATCAGGTGGAGGGAAAAAATCATTGAGGTGAATAAAATATTGTTGCTTATACGAAGATAAAAGCACAGATGCTGTTCTAGGTATTTTACTACTAGAAGAAATAAAATCAATATTGATGGTACAAAAGGTTTTTAGCGAATGATGTGCTGAAAGAACGAGAAAATCAGTTTTCTTCAAATCATTCACTTGAATATCAACAAATGACTTCAGTTCATCAGGAATTTGCATCGAATGAACAAAGTCATAACCTTCCGATTGATGTGGGAAGTACCTTTTTGTAAAGTCATGGGCGGGAATATGAAGACTTAATGAACTATCTACTAGTTCATAATCGATACTAGCATCAAGTATATTACTCAGTAAATCAAGCTGTGCACACAGCTTAAGCGGTAAAATACAAAGCAATGATAGTAAAAGATATCTTATCAATTAATTGAACTTAAGCTATAAAAATGAATTTTAAAAAGTGGATATGTACTCTCAAAATAAATATTAATCCGCCAAAATTAACTTTCCAGCCTCTGAAATATTTTTTGAATTAAATTTAAAAACATAAACTCCTCTTGGAAGGGGTTTACCGAGGGAATCTACTGCCTCCCATCGAATTTGATAATCACCTTTTTGCTGATAAGTTTGTTTATAGGCACCAACTTTTCTACCCTTGAAATCTATAATGCTGATTTCTACAGAATCATAAGGGGCCGCTTTAAAATTAAATGTCACTAGGTATCTTGCAGGGTTAGGAAATACCGTAAGTTTTTGATCGGAAAAATCCTCGAGTGCGATATCACTCATAGAAAATAGAAAAGATTGTGAAAGATTGCTACTTGATCTTTGGGCTAGATAAAGGCTTCTTGGTAAGACATGTTGATTATGATACATCCAGAACCCATCTTCCGCATAATCAATAAATCTTCCAGGTAAACGCTTACCGACATGACCAATAGCCCAGTTCTGTGCGGTCGGAGGTTGTTGACAAATCAACTCTCCTTTGGTATTCCAGGCAACATAATTAGCCCCTGCCCAACCATGTCCAGAACCAAACCATAGTCGATTCATTAGCGCTATTTTATCTTCCACATTATCATACAGCCCACCAGTAGACCATCGATGATGCGGTTCACTGTAGGTTAAGCTGTTCACAGCTTTACTATTGTAAAATACATTCGGTCCTGCGACTTTGGCACCAAAAACAAAAGCGTGTCGATTGTTCTCGGCATAAACGTTTTTAATTAAATTATGACTCCCATTAATTGAAAAACCGTACCTGCCCGTATAAAACCTCGTTTTTAGATGAGTTACACCCTCAGGATGATACTGAGGACCTCCATAAAACTTTCTATCTGCAATTAAATTGGAGGATGATTCTATGGTAATATTGGTTGAAGTACCATTGATGTGAAACCCTCCAGCCGCACCCATGAAATGTTCAGCCACTACATTTCTAACCCATGCATGCTTTACACCTGAAAACATTAGAAAATTAGATAAATGAGCAGTATTATCAACGCCATGTTCATCAGGTTTCCAGAAAGATATTGCTCTTAAACTTTCAAATCCGATTTTTTCAATTCTTCTATCTTCTGATACCTTAACGACAGAGCCCTCGCTATACTCTCTTTCTATGGCATTCGTTAAAGGATATCGTAAGTAAATCGTATTATTATCAATTTCGGTTATTTCGTTGAAGGAACTTAGTTCAAAGGGCTCCCATTGATTGACCCTTCCCCCTTGAGGCCTTGGGGGTATTGCATCCATTCCGATTGCACTGATCCAATTCGCATTACTTTTTCTTTTTATTATAATTTGATCACCTTGAGCCAGGTTATGGTCTGTATTTATTCGTATTTTTTTGGCTCCTACAGGCACATAATTCTCAAGTATTTGCAAAGAAAGTTCAGACTCACTCAATGGACTATCTTGACCTCTTACTCTAATGGCAGATCCATTTTCCTCTGAGGTAAAAACCAAAATGGTTTGATTCGTGAAGCGATTTCTTCTTTTGAAAGATAAAAAAGTTCCATTACGGTCAGGATTAAGCAGTAAGTTGTCTTTAGATCCGCTATCTTCTCCCCTGATAATGATACCTGAAACAGGGACTCTAAGTGTACCTTTTATTTCAAAAACTCCCCTATTCAGCTTAACGACACCTCTTATTCCAGCCATGTTTTTAGGTAATAATGAGAGACTATCGATAATATTTTGAATCATTTTCGTATTGTCACCATCTAAAGGCTTTACTTCAACTATACGTGAACTAATGAAGGGAATATCTTCACCATGCTTGTAACCTACTTGAGAAAAATCGGGGATTTGATTACCCCTAAAGTCTGGTAAATAGGTTAACTTATTGTTTCTGTTCATATGAACAGGCATGGTTTCAATTGTCAGGGTTTTAAATTTATTTTGAACAGTAAAATAAAATGACTCTAAGGGCGAGTCTTGAGAAAGTTCCTGCCTGTGGATAAAAAAATCTATTTTATAATGCCCCTCTTCTAACAATAAAATATCAGGTTGCCAGATGATATTTTGAAGAGGTTGTATGTCTCCTATAAGGTCACTACTTAGAAGTTCATCGTTGTAAAATATATTTACGGTAATGTTGGTCGATAAATTAGAAGTTATTTGAAAACTAGGGTACTGAGAATTAAGCGGTAAAATTTCGGGCTTACCGATGGCGAAATGTCCATCTGGATGTGAGGGAGTAAAAGACACAGTTTGACTATAAGCACATAATGCATTCAAAGCGATTAGGGTACATATTAGTAATACACTGTAGCTGTACTTCATCCAGAAGATATTCTATTGGTTGTTCAACATAATTAACTTCAACTAGTTGTCTCTCTTTTGTAGGTAAGTTTTTTTGATTCCACTCAAAAAGTAATTTACGAAGTAAAAGCAAGACTTTATCAATCCTAGTGATTCAATTTCTCGGTATACCCTCCATTGATAGCCTGCCGCTTTTAATTTGTTAGAGCTTACGGATGATTTGCGTACCCTGTAAGTGGCCAATTTCTCTTTTAAACCATGAGCATAAGGTAAAGTTTTTAATATTTTTAACCAAAGTGCATAATCCTGCCTCTTGTCAATGATTGGCATATATACTTTACCCAGTTGCTTAGCGTCATATATCACTGTTAAGCATCCGATTGGACATGTTTTTAACAATTCTTTATAGTTGAGCTTGTTGGGGATGAGCTGAGTACCCTGTGGTTTACCATCCTCAGAAATCTTAAAATATTCAGTGTAAGTAAATGCATATTTGTTGGATTGCATGAACTCAAGCTGAATAGCTAGCTTTGTAGGAGCCCATAAATCATCACTATCTAGGAAGGCTATATAATCCCCTTTTGATTGCTCGATTGCTCGGTTTCTAGTTTTAGCAGGACCTAAATTCGATTCATTTTCTATCAGCCTTATCCTACGATCCTTTTTAGCATATTCTTTAACAATGTCAGTGCCTTTATCCTCAGAGCAATCATCTACTATGATCATCTCCCAATGAGGATAAGTTTGATTGATGACGGACTCAATGGTTTCTGTAACAAAAGGTGCTGAATTGTGCAAGGGAGTTATGATAGAAACAAGTTTACTCATCATGAATTAATTTATGGTAAACTTGAATTAACTTTCTTTCCTCATTTTGCCAATTAAAGAATTCATATACCGCGTTCTGTGCATTTTTAGCCATCGTATCTCTCACCTCAGGGTGATCATACAAATATTTTATTTTCTCTTTTATTTCAGCACTATCATCTGGGTCGACGGCAATACCACAATTGTACTTTGAAACGAAGCCTTTCCAATGATCAAAATCACTACATAAAACAGGAATACCGTACGCCATATACTCAAAAAATTTTGTTAACTCTTTCTTTTCGTAGTGTTTCGTCTTTGGGAAGATGGCTAAACCCGCTAGCCACTGTTGACTCTGGTACTTTTCAATAATTCGGTCAAACGGAACAAAATTACCCTCACCTATTAACTCAAATCTTTCCAATGCAGTAGGAATATGATCATAAATTTTTTGCGCAAGTTGTGGGCAACAATATCCGATATAGGTAATTTGTATATCTTCAATAGAATTCAATAGCAATGCCTGTGTTATGGCACCTCTAACCAATGTAACGTTACCAGAATAGATCAAATCACAACTTTGTGCTTTCTTATTCAACTCTATATTTGGCCTTACTTTAGGTAAAATTGGATAATTAAGGATTTCAGTTGCAGAAGGAAACCTTTCTTTATAATATTTTTCAGCAATAAACACCGTAAAATAGTTGGATGCCCATTTTTCGTATTGATCAAAAACCTTAGCGACTAGTTTCCTTAAAAAAAAAGGGAGGTATTCCTTTTGGCCAATAGAGGTAACATAATCCTCGTGAATATCATAAATAACCTTCTTACCCTTCTTGACCAGCTTCTTACCTTTTGGAATTAGCTCAGGGTCATGGATTTGATAAACTTCAGCATCTAACTTTAGAGCTTCCTTATAAACTAAATCAGTAATGCGTGTCATTCTATCGAACAACCCATTGTTTGATCCTACATCAATTATTTTAACACCATCGAATGTTTCATGACCTTTACCATCAGCAATCACAAGATAGGTATCAAAGCCGTTTTTGGCTAAGGAAACACACTGCTTTAAAAGGATTCTATTATCATATCTCGCGTGAACGCTACTGAGGTGAACTACTTTTCTCATACTTTTTACGTGAATATAAATCGGTGTATTTTAACATTACTGCCAATAAGCCATAATATAAAACAGCGTGTTTAGGCTGATCTGTTATTACACTAGCAACGGAGGTGATAGGTAAAATAAAACAAAAAACAGAAAAAGCTAAAAAAAAGGAAGCATTATCTATCTTACCATTTTCTAGAGCGATTCTAAAAGATCTCAGACTTAAAAAATAATTAAGAATCAATAATATAATGGCTATTAAAATACCTATCATACCATACCGATATAAATATAGGGCATAAAAGGACTCTAGCATCGGTCCCGAACCCTTTCCAATACCCGCCCCAAAAATTGGAATTTCAGCTTGGTTTTCCCAGGCCCACAATACCTGCTGATATCTAATATTCGCTGATCCTTCACCTGACGATGATACCCCTCTATTTTCAATTAATTTTGAGATACCAAGTACTAAGTAGGGGAATTTTCCGGATAAAAATTCTAAAATACTTTGAAAAAAAATAGCAATAGTTCCTATGAAAGTGAATACTGTAGTATAAATTGTTTTTTTAAGTGGGAAGTCTTTGAAAGACCAGTAAATAAAGAAAAGGTAAACAAAGCCGAAGGCTGTAGCCAAGAAAACTGTTCTGCTTTGAGAAGAAACAATGCAGAAAAAAGATAAAAGAAAGAGAATTAGATCAACCGACTTTCTTTCGAACAAAAACTTAAACAGATAAAAGAAAGTTGGCATAATCATGAAGGCTGCAAAGAAGTAAGTAATGCCGAAAGTACCTGTGGCCTTTCCATATAAAATGCTTCTATCATTTTTATACAGAAATGTACTTAAAATATTCCCAAAATTCCCAGTGTATGCTTCAATTAAGGCATAAACAATATTAAAAATGAAAATAAACTTGAAAGCCTTTATGAAATAATTATTTACTGTATCATCAGACCAATCTAAACTTAATATCATGAAAAAAATAAGAAGAATAAAAATAGGTTTATGAAACTCAAATAGATCTCTGACAATAATAAACTCGAATTCAATAAAAATTGACAAACTGATTAAAATCAAAAAGGTGCAAAAAATAATTAATGCACCCATCACCTTACCTTTTTGCAACTTAGGATTAAAAAACAAAAGGTAAAGGAATGAAAGACCTACCATTATTAAGACTAGAAAGATATCACCAATTCTTCCCGCTGATGATCGAGTAAGAGTGGGAAAAGTTGGTAATAAAAAAACCAGAATAATAAAGAAAACCAGAAATCTATATTTATCTAGTGTTAATAATAATTTCATATCTCTAATATAAACCATTAAAGTATAAAGCTTTTATGAAATATTACTTAGCTAAAGTTGATTATTTGCAAGTTTGGGGAGATGGTTATTAGCAAAAAAACGTTTAATCATATGGCTAGCTAGTATACAGCAAATTATCTTTAGTAATGTTTTTCAACAAAGATATCAGATTTTATTTTTGGCGATTAAGGATTTTAAAAAAGCCTATTAAAAAACCAAATGCACTGATTACTCTAAAAAGATACCTAATAAAAAATAGTGAAGTAAAATACCTTCCTGCCTCCGGGAAAGAGCTTTCTTTAATGTTCTTGTATAAGTAAATTGGGTTTGGTGGTAGCCAAAAAAATAAAAACCTTTTAATGAAGTTTTTTAAAAAATCCCCGCTCTCTAGCCATAGCTTTGGATGACCTTTCGATACTCTTATAGTCTTCTGAAATAATTTTGGAAGCGTTTTGGGTGTCATTGATACGTACGCATCTTCACAATACTTTAAAATAAAATCATTTTTTACAGCAGCATGAGTCCATCTCAAATCTCCACCCGAACGTAAGCCCTCTTCAAAGTGCCCTAGTTTATCAATTACTTTTCTTTTCACAAAAACGTTACAACCAACAGCGGCCTTTCTAGTTTCAATGGTTTCTTTCATCTTAATATTCGAAACGGAGTCATAAATCTCTCCCACTGAACTAGAGTGATTTACATCAAATTTTACTGCTCCACCGATCAAATCAACATCATTTTTTAAACAATTCAACCCAGATATTAACCACTCTTTAGAGGGTTTACAGGTTGTATCGAGAAAAACAACAATATCACCTGTTGCTTTTTCTAAACCTCTATTCCTTGCCGAATAAGGGCTTCCTTTAAATCTGTTTTCTAAAATAAAATTAACAGGAAATTTTGATGCAACATGAGCAGGATCATCAATTGAGCCGTTATCTATGACAAAAACTTCAAATTGATCTTTGGGAATACTTTGATCAAAAACCCCTATAAGACAACGTTCTAACCCTTCAGCGTTATTGAATACGGGGATAATGATGGAGAAGGTAGGCATTTTAATATATATGCAATAGAAAACTTCTAATAACTAAAAAGCCAATAAAACCAACACCCAAAAACAACCCTAAAATAGAGAATATGATTAGCGTTAAAAAGTAATTGGGCTCGCTGGGGCTTAATGGAACATAGGGCTTCTGAAATATAGTAAGAACCGGCTTTGCCTCCTGTAATTTTAGCTTTGACCTTTCCAGCTGCTGAGCCAAATTGTTATAAACCTGAAAAGTCAGTTCATAATTCGACTGAAATCTTTGTTCTTGAGATTTTGCCCTTTGGGAGACAATGCCCATATTAGAATCACGAAAATAAGCTAATTTATTTTGTGCTTCTTCAAAATTTGTTTTAGCTTCCTTTGTTTGTTGGGTGATAAATTCTAAATTACTACGTTCTCTATCTGTATTAAAAGCAATTACGTAGTCGATTAAGGACTCAATGACTTTTTTATTTAAAATGGTAGCAACTTCATCATCCGGCATTTTAGTAGAAATCTCTAATATCCTATTTGATTTATCAACTTTAATTCTATTTTCTAGCCGAATCAAAGCTAGCTTTTCTTTTTTTGTAATCCTTACAAGTTTTTGCCCAAAATCTTCTGTTCCAGGTTCCGATAGACCTTCATAAACTTTTATATCACCTGCTGATTTAGATGAAAAAATAGACCTAAACAGGAACCCGGGGAATCCCAATAATTGAGCTATCAAATCTTTTTCCTCATGCTCTGAAAAGAAGGTAATGAGATTCATCTCTTTATCTAAATCTTTAAAGTAAAACTCTTGTTGAGCTATATCCAATAAAAATTGATCATTACCAACAATCTGAGGATATATGTCGGGTGTTATAAATTCAGAATCACCTCTTGTAGCGCCTGCTCCTCCCAATCCTGAAAGTCCCGGAATACCTGATAGACCACCGAAACCCTGATTCGGATTGTAATCGGTTATCACTTTAGAGACTGAAGTGAATTCCTCGGGTGAACTCAAAGCTTTTATTAAACCAATTGTAAAGAATAGAATTAAAGATGATAAGATTAACCTTTTCCCCGAAGTAAAAATGCTTACCAATTCACTTACTTTAATTTCTTGATTTTTACTTGTCCCTTCTGAAAATTGGCTAATTTTTTTATTTAACTCTAAAAAGTTAAGCATGTGGTTATTTTATAATTTAAATTAGAAAATTTTGTACTTAATAATTCTCAATGCATCTTTTGGTTTTATAAATTTATATAAAGACCAAACTGATTTGTCGAACCATCGGGAATTAATTATAACTTCTCTTGCTTCTTTAGAAAGAGCTTTTGTAATTTCTTGACTAAATTTTCTATTAGTGTATACATTGTAATTAACTAGCAAATTTATATTTTGAATGTTAAATTCAGACATTTTTCCTTTTTCATTCCTTGTACTAGAATAAATACCACCAGAATGAATTCTATATACTGAAGACACATCAGAATGAAAATAGAAATCTCCCTTTTCAAGAAGTAAAAGCGATAATACACGATCACCAGATTTAGTCTTTTGCATGAATTCAGGAGTATTTATAGTTACATTTCTATACATAAATGAGGCTGTTGGGTATATACCACCACCCATTAGAAAGATTTTACTTTCAGGGACTTTTCCAGTCGAAAGATCCGAATGATATTTTATCTTTTTACCATCTTCGTAGAGTTTTTCGGCATTAAAAAAGTGAGCTATATATTTTTTATTTTTTTCTAAAAAATCAACTTGCTTTTGTATCTTGAAAGGGTCAATCCAATAGTCATCCCCCTCGCAGAGAGCCACGTATTTTGAATTTATATCCTTTGACATACCTGATGATTTTCCTTGAGAATATAAATTTTCATTACATAGGTATAATTTAAATAAGTGAGGGTAATTTTTTTGAAATTCTAACAAGACTTTTCTTGTTTTATCTGTTGAGAAGTCTTCCCGGATATATACAACAAACTCAAAATTAGTTTGTTGCATTACTATACCCTCTAAACAATCTCTTATGTATTTTTCATGATTATAAGTAAGAATTTGAACAGTTAATATTGGCTCTTTACTTATTAATTCATGATTAAATACCACTTCTATTTTATCGGACTTTGGTTTCACTTATATAGGTGTTTTCAAGGATGGTATATAGTTTTTGTATAAAATTTTCATTAAAATTATTTTCTGTCGGAAAAAGTATAAACTTTCTTAATATGAACAAAACAGAAAAATAATATACACTTAACTTAATAATGTTGTATGATATTTTGTGTCCAATTTTATCGCTTAATTCATTAATTGCCTCATCTATTTTTTCAGTGTTATTAATTTTGATATAACTACTTAAAGTTCTTCCAACATCGAAACCGAAAGGATAATAACCAGACCTGTCAAAGTCTATCAGTTTTCCTTCTATAAGATTTTTATTTTCGGAAGACTCAATCGTAATATCCCCATGACTAAAGATTATATATTTCGATGTAAATTGTTCTATCGCATTTAAGGTATTAAATTGTCTCTCTGAGAAAAATTCTTTGCTACATTTTATTGATTGATGATATTGATCGTTTTCTTGTAATACAGTGCACTGCTTCTGTTTTAAAGTTTTATTTAAACTATTTATTGTAAACAAAATAGAAGCCTTTAAAAAATCTTGATCTTTAGTTTTTGATTCTACGAACTCAAAGTATAAGGCTTTTAATTTATGGCCCTTTCTGTGAAAATTTAAATTTGCGTTTGGATAAAACAGATTTGAATAGTTTTTATAAAAATATTCTGTTCTCCTTAAGTCTTCTGAATTTATTTTATAGACTTTTTCAAATACCTTTTCATTATTAACTTTTAATACCCTGTAGGTATTTAGCGTTGATGTACCAGTGGTAAAATTACATTTTATGCTTTCAAGTTTTAAGTCATCAATATTTAAGACCCTATCATAGTGATTGATTGATTTAACATACAAATAATTTAAATTATTATACGACAAAAGATTTGTAAATTTTTTAAAACCATTAAATATTAGCTTATTAGGCATAAAAACTAACAAAAAAAAATACTTTAAAATATTATGCTTTTTTACGTACTTATAAGTTGATATGAATTTTTTCAATTAGAGGAAGTTATAAAAGTATTAAACAGATTTTACTTACAACTTTATGATTGTATAGCGTGGTTGTTTCATCAAGATAAATCTCTCAAATCAAAAATCTTTTAAGTCAGCTTTTACTTTAGTGGTAGATATTCCTTCGGTACGGCTAAGATAAATTACTTCGCAATGCTTCTTGAGTTCATCAAACTTTCCTTCCCAATCATTTCCCATGACAAATACTTGAGCACCCTGCGTTTGTATGTCTTCTGCTTTTTGCTTCCAATCTTTTTCAGGTATTACTTCATCTACATACTTTATTGCATCTAAAATATATTTGCGCTCTTCGTAGGTATAGTAACAGGTTTTACCTTTCAATGCATTAAACTCATCGGTAGATAAACCTACTACCAAATAGTCGCCTAATGCTTTTGCACGTTTTAAGATGTTGATGTGCCCTCGATGTATTAAATCAAAGGTTCCGTAAGTAATTACTTTACGCATTGTCTTATTGGTTTATTACTTCAACTAAACGTTGAGTGTTATGGGTATCTATGTGATCAAAAAATATCTTTTTGGTCATTTGATACTTATCAGATTTCACTTGATTGTCTGTCTTTAACTCATGAGATAAGTGCTCAAGTAAAGATTCAAAAGTGGTAACAACAGGTCCCGGAAAAGCTAATTCCATATCGTAAACCATCCCATCCTGATGATTTTTGTAATGCTCATAATCGTAGGCAAAACTAAATACCGGTTTGTTAAGGTATAGCGCGTCCATATAAAGACTAGAATAATCTGTTATTACCGCGTGCGCCTCTCTAATAAGGGGAGCAATTTCTGGAACAAGGGTATTCCCTACATCAATAATTAGCTCGTTATCAATTAATTTTTCAGCGGGTAGTTGTTCTATTCCTTTGCGTAAATAATGCATTCGTATTCCTAATACAGCATTGTTTGCTTCTAGCAACTCTCGTAGTTGTTTTGTTTCATTTTCTGAAAATTCATAATAACCCGAGCCTTCAACCAAGCTTGTTTGTCGGTGGGTTGGTGCATATAAAATAAGCTTTTTTGCCTTCACCTTTGCTCTAATTGCATGTAGCTGACTGGTGATATAAGAGGGTAAATTAATTTCTTTCTGCAACAAAAAATCATTTCTAGGCAATCCTGTTGGAAAAACTTGATGAAACGAAATGGGTTCAAAAACATTTGCCATAACATGAGCATCAATTGCTGAAGATGCCGGAATGATTGCGTAGTTTTCTCTTTCATAAGCTCTATAAGCAATCCTGTTGTATCTTTTTCTTAATTCAGGATTCCATAAATTCAGGATTTTCTTTAAGGGAATTCCGTGCCATAAATTGACTACTGTTCTTCGTTTAAGATTCATCTTCAAAATCAAGAATTCCGTATCCTTATTCCACCGAAAGGTTAAGTCCCATGAAATAGCGTTCGCCAAAAAAATCACTTTAGCTTTCCATAAATACGCCAATGCCTCTGTACTTTGTATATCAACAAACTCGGTATTTACGGCGTCTTCAATAGCAAAATCTGTATACTTATTTCTAGTGAATATAACTTTTTTTATACGTGGGTCTTGTTTAACAAATTCAAAAACTGCACGTGTATTTTCAATGAATTTGGTGTGGTCTGAAAAATGAACTGGAAATATCCAGATGGTCTTGTCTTTAGTAAATAGCCTATCCATGATTTTCCAAAATGGAAAAATCAAAAACTTTACTAAGGCTTTATTTTTCAATAAGTTATTCATTACTTATCCCAATACTTTTTTTCTTCAATTAGAGTGAAATAATCATCACGAGTAACACCAACAATAATTTTATCCCAAAACTTACCTTTTCTAAAGTACCACTTACGTTGTCTTCCTTCTTCTTTCCATCCACATTTGCCTAGGTACATTTTAAGGCTAGCCACGTTATACTCAATCATCGAGCCATCTAAACGTTCTAAACCTAATTCTTCAAAAGCATATTTCATAACAGCCATAACAGTATCTACTGCATAGCCTTTTCCTCTAATATCTTTGTCGCCTAATAGCATTCCGTGAAATGCGTTTCTATCTTTCCAATTGATATCTACTATATTTGCCGTACCTATTAAACCCAATTCAGGAGCTTCTATTGCAAAACGCTGATGAAGTGAGTTGGTAGAAAGAGAATTGAACCATTTTTCTTGATCAGTTTCTGTGATAGGAAAATGCCAAGTCCCTAACCAATATTGAATTTCAGGCGAATTTGCCCATTGATTTAATGTGACTAAGTCTTCTTTTTTTATCGCTCTAAGTTCTACAGTTTTACCTTTTAAGTTCATAAGTCATTGTTTTATATCAATTCATATTGGTTCAACATTGCTTTTACCTCCGCTCTAGAATTCATCATCAATACATCAATAATCGATAAACCCGGTACAAATGCATCCGAAAATTGCGAATATTCCGGCAATGAAGCTTTTAAAAAAAACAAGTGGATTTCCTCTCTTTTGAAGTCATCTTTGGAGTACAACTCCTGCCCACCCAATGCATTAATATAGGTAGAAGCTTTTTCACTATGTGTAATTTTTATCAAACGTTCTTGTTTTTCCAACCCCTTTGAAGCTGCAAAAGCTTCGCTTGAAATCTTAAATGATTTTGCAATACCCAAATAATTCATCACTTCCTGGATGCTATTTATAGCGTACGTAGCGATATTTGTTGCTTTTGAATGAAAAACTTTTTCAACTACAGGAAAAACATCTTCAAAATAGGGGGCTTTTTTGTAAGCCATAGAAATACTCTGAAGGAGTTTTTTGTATTCTTTCTGCTGAAGATCTATTTCAACTTGGTTAATGAGTTTATTTTGACTTGCCTTGATACAGGGGAAACTAAGAAGCTTTTCATTTCCATTAACCAATATTTTATTACGATTAATCCAACTTCGATTAATAAAATTAACATCCTCGTAAAACACAAAAGTATCTACAGCATTCACCAACTGGAAATATCCTAAGTAAGGAAAGATATAGGGTTGCATTACTGCAACTCTTTTATTTATCATAGATTATGTAGTAAAAATAGAACTAAAGGATTAATAATGATTATTATTAATAATATTACAAACTCTCTGAATATCCGACTTTTGCAATCCAAAATATAAGGGCAAACACATTACTCTTTTAGAAATATCTTCAGCAAAAGGTACTCTTGTTTTACTAATATACGGCAGATCACTTAGGCTAGGAAAAAAGTACCTCCTAGGAAAAATATTTTCTTTATTGAGGGCATTTTCCACCAATAAGAGACTTTTTTCGTCTTTAAACAAAATCGGATAATACGAAAAATTCCAACCTGTATTTGCTCTTAACTTAAGAGGCTTTACTACATTAAAATCTAAGTTTTGATTGTAAATGGTACAGATTTTCTCGCGCGCGCTGATTATTTTTCCCATGTACGGCAAAACAGTAAGCCCCATAGCTGCTTGAAGCTCACTCATTTTTGCATTTATACCTAAGCCGTGATATTCTAACTTACCGTGGTGACCAAAGTTATGTCTGTAGTTCATCTCATGATGAATAGCTTCATTTTGACAAAATAACGCCCCACCCTCCCCTGTGTGAAATAACTTTGTGGCATGAAAACTACAAGTACTTACATCTCCGTAATTAAAAATGGACTGTCCTTTATACATTACTCCAAAACAATGAGCGGCATCATAAATTACTTTTAAATTGTACTTTGAAGCTATGGCTTGTATCGCCTCAACATCACAAGGGTTTCCATATACATGAGTAGCTAAAATGCATGTTGTCTTGTCTGTTATTGCTTCCTCAATCTTAGATTCATCAATAGTTAAATATTCAGGATGGATATCAACAAATACAGGCCTACATTTTTCCCAAACAATACTTGCAGTTGTTGCCACATAAGAAAATGGAGTAGTTATAATTTCACCTTCTTTACCAAATGCGTTTAAGGCTATTTGAATTGGTAAGGTACCATTGGTCATGGGAATGATATGATTTACACCTAAGTAAGATGTGAGCTTCGATACCAAGTCTTTGTAAAATTCACCATTATTTGTTAACCACTGATTAGACCAAATTTTTTGTAAATAACTATTATACTCTTCTAAGGGTGGAAAAAAACTCTTCGTTACTGGTATCATGCAGTTTTGATTAAAGATCTAAATTCTTTCAGAGCATTAAGCTTGAATACATAGGCCAACAATAGGTAAGATGATACACCTATTAAAGTTCCTATCATTAATTGCGTCAAATGTGTAAAACTAATATTTAAGTAATGAATACTTATCCAAACAAGACTAGCAGACATTAAAGCAATTGATATTCCTGGGATTAAACTTTTAATTTGTTCTAATAACGGAAAATTAATCATTCTCCCACTATAATGGGAATTAATAAATAAGGACAAAAAAGAATTAACCACCTGTGTCCATAAAAGTGCATAGATTCCGTAGATGACTCCCATAAATAATGCGATTACCGTCAATCCTTTTTTGTACACCTCCAACTTTAAAAAGAGGTCTGATCGGCCTTTTACTTTTAGAATATTTAGGTTGTATGAATGAATTGGGTATAACATTCCAGCAATTGCGATAATCTGAAAGAAAGGAACTGCCTCTATCCATTGGTTGCCAAAAACAAACAGAATCAGCGGTTCTGCCATAACAATCCCCCAAATCAATAAAGGCGCCATCCAAAAAATTGCTTGTTCCATCAATTTCTTATAGGCATTTTTTAGTTGGGCATCATCATCTTGAATAGCTGAAAACATAGGGTAGGTGACGGTATTCAATGCCTGTGAAAGATTTTTTACCGGTAAATCCTTTAGTTTAACTGCTTGTGTGTAAAGTCCCAACTGAGCTGCAGAGAAATATTTCCCTATTAATATGAGATAGGAATTCTTAAAAACTGTATCTAATAAAGAAGATAAGGTAAGCTTATAACCAAAATTGAAATGATATTTTAGTTTATCTAAATCCAACCGAAAACCGGGTCTCCATGTATTAAAGATCCAAAACTGAATGGACATAAACAAGGCTTGGGAAATATGCATATAAACTAAACTCCAAACTCCAAATCCGTTATAGGCAAAGACAATTCCAACAATGCCAGAAAATAAGACCGACGGGATACTGATATAAAGAATGCGCTTAAAATTCATATCAATAATAAGCCGTGTTTTCTGAATCAATGAAAAGGATCTAATCACAAAAAGGAGGCAAAAAACTCGGATAATATCAGTTAATATTTCTTTTTCAAAAAAAATGGCAATCAAGGGTGCTACAAAGAAAAGAATGATATAGATCAAGAGGCTCATTAATATATTCATCCAAAATACCGTAGAATAATCGTCTTGGTTGTTGTCTTTGTTTCGTATCAAACTACTGGCAAGTCCACCTTCCACTAAGGCATCACCAATCGCCACGAAAACTAGTATCATTCCTATAATCCCGAAATCCTCAGGAATTAATAGTCTGGCTAATACCACAGTAACACCAAAGTTAATGCCTTGAATACCAAACTTCTGACTAAAAGCCCAAAAAATACCTGTAATGGTTTTTGACTTTAAACTCATTCGTCCACTACCCTCCTGATATATTCACCATATCCACTTTTTTGAAGTTCGCCAGCAAGTCTTAAAACTTGACTTTTATCGATAAAACCCATTCGATAAGCGACCTCTTCAATACACCCTATCTTAAGGCCTTGCCTTTCTTCAATCACCTCTACAAATTGACTCGCTTGTAGTAATGACTGATGGGTGCCTGTATCTAACCAAGCTGTGCCTCTACTAAATGTTGTTACTTTTAGCTTTCCAGCTTCTAAGTACACTTTATTAATATCTGTTATTTCTAACTCACCTCTTGGTGAAGGCTTTAAGTTTTTGGCTATTTCAACAACTTGATTATCGTAAAAATACAAGCCGGGCACTGCATATTTAGACTTCGGCTTTTCCGGCTTTTCTTCAATGCTAATTACCTTTCGATTTTCATCAAACTCCACCACACCATAGCGTTCTGGATCTGAAACAGGATAAGCAAACACTACCCCTCCATCAGGATCTTTACTCTTTTCAAGTCGAGACCTCAAATTAGCACCGTAAAAAATGTTATCTCCCAAAATTAAAGCCACCTTATCCTTTCCTATAAAATCAGCCCCGATGGTGAAGGCTTGAGCTAAACCTTTAGGCTCTGGTTGCTCGGCATAGGAAAATTGACACCCCAACTGACTACCATCACCTAATAAACGTTTGAAATGTGGTAGGTCATAAGGCGTGCTTATAATCAAAATTTCTTTTATATCTGCCATCATCAACACTGACAATGGATAATAAATCATCGGCTTATCATAGATTGGCATCAGTTGTTTGCTAACGGCCAATGTTAATGGGTGCAACCTTGTTCCTGAACCTCCTGCTAAAATAATTCCTTTCATGCCCTCAACATTTAGTTATTGGTATATTGCTGCTGGTAGTAAGTTTGGTAAGCTCCACTAGTTACCCTCATTAGCCAATTTTCATTGGTTAAGTACCAGGCTACCGTTTTACTAAGCCCTTCTTCAAACTGTAAGCTAGGCTCCCATCCCAATTGTTCTTTGATTTTTTTAGCATCTATGGCATAACGCATATCATGACCAGCTCTATCTTTTACGAATGTAATTAGGTTTTGCGAACTTCCGACCGCTCTACCTAACTGTCGATCTACTTCATCGCATACCAAGCGAACGATGTCAATATTCTTCCATTCATTGAAGCCACCGATATTATAAGTTTCTTGGTCTTTTCCTTTATGAAAAACAATATCAATTGCCTTCGCATGATCTTCTACAAAAAGCCAATCACGAATGTTTTCACCTTTACCGTAAACGGGTAGCGGTTTTTGCGCTTTTATGTTGTTAATGAGTAGTGGGATGAGCTTTTCAGGAAACTGATTGGGGCCATAATTGTTGCTGCAATTACTTATCACTGTCTTCATTCCATAAGTATTAGCGTAAGCCCTTACGAAATGATCTGAACTTGCTTTGGAAGCTGAATAAGGTGATTGTGGGTCATAAGGAGTGGTTTCCATAAAAAGACCCTCATCCCCTAATGAACCATATACCTCGTCTGTACTCACATGATAGAATAGGTGTTGAGATAGATCCTCATTCCAAGCTCTTTTTGCAACGTTTAATAGGTTAACTGTGCCAATGACATTTGTCTTTACAAAGGCCATAGGGTCGCTAATACTTCGATCGACATGACTTTCTGCCGCCAAATGAATCACATCCGTCACTTCATACTGATCAAAAGCTTTTTGAATATCTGCCTCATTCACAATATTCCCTTTGAAAAAGTGGTAATTGTCGGCTGATTCAACATCCTTTAGATTCTCTAAATTGCCTGCATAGGTCAAAGCATCGAAATTAATGATTTGATAATTGGGATACTGATTCACAAAAAGTCTGACAACATGTGACCCAATAAATCCTGCCCCACCAGTGATAAGTATGTTTTTCATGTTATGATGATTAGTTTTTTCTGTCAACTGTAAACGGTGAACTTTAAGCTGTTTTATCTACTGATTTCTGTTAACTGCTTACCGTTTACAGCAACTAAATACCTATTCCGTAATGCTGATAACCTTTTTCCGCTAGATATTGCTTATCATAAATATTACGCCCGTCAAATACCACCTTGGTTTTCAATAATTTCCCAATCGCATCCCAGCTAGGCAATCTAAATTCAGGCCATTCGGTAACTAAAAGTAAACCGTCAGCATCCACGCAGGCATCATAAGCATCATTGGCATAAGTCACCTTATCACCGATATAGATTTCTTTTGCCTCATGCATGGCTTTAGGATCGTAGGCTTTCACTTCTGCACCCGCAGCTCTTAATTGATCAATGATTACAATGGCTGGAGACTCACGCATATCATCTGTATTCGGCTTAAAACTTAAACCCCACATAGCAAAGGTTTTACCTTTCAGATCACCGTTGAAGTGATTTTTAACCTTTTCAAAAAGAACAGACTTTTGATATTCATTGACATCCTCTACTGCCTGTAATACTTTAAGTTCGTAGTCGAACTCTCGAGCGGTACGGATAATGGCTTTCACGTCTTTTGGGAAACAAGATCCTCCATATCCCACTCCAGGATAGATAAATTTATTACCTATTCGTGAGTCTGAACCAATTCCTTTTCTCACCATATTAGCGTTAGCCCCTACCCGCTCACAAAGATTTGCGATATCGTTCATAAAGGAAATCTTGGTTGCCAACATGGCATTAGCAGTGTATTTCGTCATTTCAGCGGAAGGAATATCCATATAGATGATGCGATCACTGCTTAACTGGAAAGGCTTATACAATCGCTTCATGATTTTTTCCGCTCGCTCGTCTTCTACGCCAATGACGATACGGTCAGGCTTTAAAAAATCATTGACAGCTGCACCTTCTTTTAGAAATTCAGGATTAGAGGCCACTGCAAAAGGAATATCTGCTTTCCTTTTCGCTAAAGCTTCATCTACCGCCGCTTTTACTTTTTTTGCGGTACCTACGGGTACGGTACTCTTAGTTGTAATCACACAAAAATCATCCATGTGCTCACCTATCTCTTTAGCCACAGCCAACACATATTTCAGATCTGCGGATCCATCTTCCCCTGGAGGGGTTCCCACCGCTATAAAAGCAGCTTCTGAACCCTTTATTGCTTCAGAAAGAGAGGTAGTAAATTGTAAACGACCGCTCTTATAATTTCGAACGACAATTTCTTCGAGTCCTGGCTCATAAATGGGCATTACACCCTTTTTCAAGCCATCAATTTTCTTCTGATCTACATCAACGCAGACCACTTCAATACCTACCTCTGAAAAGCAAGCTCCCGAGACTAAACCAACATATCCAGTTCCGACTACTGTTATTTTCATTTTATATCGTTATTTACGCCATCAATGACAGCTTTTCTAAAATTATTTCATCAATTTAGTTGATTGATAATCGTAATGACTACTAAAGCTAAAGAGCTTAAACCTGAACCAATGGCAATGGCTTCTTGTGGTGTCAATGGTTTCCGCTCTGGTTTTTTAGGCAGGTAAATTTCTGAGCCTCTCTCAATCTTAGGATATGCCTTGATTCCTAAAGCGCTTCTAGTGCTTTTTACCTCTCCATTAGGATAGATTACATAGGCATCTTTTCTGCGGGCATCCGCACTGAACCCACCTGCACGCTTTACATAGTAACGGAGTCTTTTTCCTGACTCATACCTGGTTGTGGTAGGATAAAGCACTTCTCCCCTCAGCCGTACCGTTTGAAGTTCTCTTGGAATGTAAATGACATCGCCCTCTTGTAAGATCAAATCATACTTTGATCCAGGATTGCTCATGATTTCTGCAAGTTGAATATTAACTGCCTCTTCCTCATTGAATTTTAACTTACTTGAAGCTGTCCCTTCATCTTCTAAATCTTGAATCCTTTGTCTTAAAAGGTCAGCCTCAGCCGTGTCTTTTGTACTGTCCTCCATTTTTTGTAGGCGATTGTACAAGTCATCTAAACGATTTTTTCGTCTTTCTTCAGCTTCCGTTAGACTTCGTTTATTCCCAGAAACCTCTTTGCGGTTTTGCAACTCTTCCATTCTTTTTATTCGCTTTTCTAAATCAGAATTTTCTTCAAAAAACTCTGTCCTACGAATGAGCGTCGCACCCTCAGGATAGGCGGCCGGCGACAAGCCACCCGCTCTTTGAATAACGGAAGAAATCCGTTCTCTTTTGTCTTTCAACACATATACACCAGGATACACAACTTCCCCTTTTAAGGTTATTTCAACATGCTCTTCAAAGCCCGGCGCTTTACGGATGAAAATTTTATCAAATGGCTCAAGGAAAAAATCATCCCCCTCAACGATCGAAAGATCATCATTCATGCTAAAACGAAATACTTCTGACAATTCATCCAAATAGGTTCCATCTTTACTTTTCATATGTCGGGCAACCTCTACCTTCGCTCCTGTGGCTCGCCGATTAAAACCTCCAGCCGCTTTCACCATATCCGATATAGTGCTACCAGCAACAAAAGGATAAGTACCGGGGTCGTTAACTTCCCCTACAACATTTACAAAATACTCTTCTTGTATATCATAGCGAGAAGGTATTACTAATAAATCTTCTCTTTGAAGAATATGGTTTTCACCTTCACCTTGAAGTACTTTTCTAAGATCAAAAGAAATGGATTCGATGGAGAAATCATCTAAAGTACGGTAGATTGTAGCACGCTGCACATAAGCATCCCCCCTTATGCCGTCGGCTATTTCGATCAAATCCATAACTTTCATACTATCCGTGAGCTCGTACTCTCCCGCACGCATGACAGCTCCTGAAATTTGTACGCGATTAGTATATCTTTCAAGAACCTCTCCAACCTTTACCTTGAAACCGTCTTTTGGCTTAAAGTCATTAAATTCATGATGCCTTACTGTTTTCACAAAGCGTTCTTTCTCAGTCAGACCATGGATAGTAACCGTATTGCGAAAAGCCTTTCCCGTAAATCCACCGGCATACTCAAACAAATCGGATAAACTCTCCCCCTCTTTTAGTTCATAAGACATAGGACGTCGAAGTTCACCCTCTGTCTCAATGCGATGCTGATACGTCTTTACACGTACCACATCACCATCTTGAAGATTGATATTCCCTTTATAATCAGGCTTCATCAAAAAAGCATAGACATCTAAACTACCCACTAATTTCCCCTCTCTAAGTACATCTATAGAACGCAGAGATCCCCTTCTACTGGGTCCTCCAGCGCTATACAATGCATGAAAGACATTGGCCATTGCAGGAAGGGTAAAAGTACCTGGCACAAAGACTTCACCAACTACATTCACTCGAATACCTCTCATTTGTGATAAATTGACTTGCGCATAGGTATTAGGATTGCTTCCTCTTAAACCGCTATAAATCTGAGATAATCTATATTTAATTCGATTTTCTGCATCCTTAAGTGTAAGTCCACTTACTTGGATTGGACCTACATTTTGTACATAGATTGTTCCTTGTGATTGTACTTCCAAGGTGTAAGACATCTGTGACGCTCCCCAAATATCGATTTGTAACTCATCACCCGATGCCAGTTGATAATCAGATGGTGCTGCAATATTAATTTGAGGCTCAAAGGTTAGGTTTTCATTATTAAACAAACTAAATCCAAAGATCTTAGAGAGCTTATAGCGTTCTTCTTCTTGTTCCTCAGAGAGTTGCATACGATCTTTTTCTTGCTGCTCACCGGGACGAACTTGACCTTTTGTCTCCGCTTGTTGTTTTTCTTTTTGAAGGTTTAATTCTTGTATTCTACTTCGTAACTTTCTAACCTCTGAGGGCTTCATACCCCTTGCCTTGGCCATCTCTTCGAGCTGATTTTCATTTAAACCCTCTTTTTCAGCTCTTTCTACAAATTGTTTTATTTGTCGCTCACTCAAGTCATCAACTTTAACTTTACTCAAGTCACGATCACTAAGTGACTGAGCGGAAAGCTTCTGATTGCCAAAACCAAGACAAAGTAAGCATCCTATAAAAACTATAAAGTAGTATTTCATGAAATTATTAGTGTGTAATCGGTGTGTAGTATGTAATGTCAAAACTATGATACAGCTTCGCCCTTTCAGTCCCAATTTTTTGAAACCTACATAAATTGCACATCTTTCAAACAAAAATTATGCCTGACAGTAATCCTTCTTACTTAAAAACGCTTTGACGGGTCAGGGCTAGTATATACAGAAGCATAAACTCCAGCTTGGTTGAGGTAGTAAGCCGCTTTTGCGATCATAGCGGCATTATCAGTGCAATATTCAAAAGCAGGAACGTGAACGTTCCATTTATATTTTGTTTTAACTCGCTCTAGTTCTCCTCTCAATCCGCTATTGGCAGAAACACCTCCAGCAATAGCAATTTCTCTAACTTTATACTGTTTAGATGCCTTCACCAGCTTTTGAAGCAAACTGTCGATTAAGTTCTTCTGTACCGAAGCACAGATATCATTTAAGTGATCTTCTACAAAGTTAGGATTTTTTTTCTCCTCTCGCTGCAAAAAGTATAATACCGCTGTCTTGATACCACTAAATGAATAATCTAATGCAGGTATGTCAGCGATGGGAAAGCTATAGGCCTCAGGATTTCCTAACTTAGCGTATCGATCGATTAAAGGTCCCCCAGGATAAGGCAACCCTAACATTTTTGCCGTTTTATCAAAGGCTTCTCCTACTGCATCATCTCTTGTTTCACCAATCACCTCCATTTTGTTGAAATCATCAACTTTCACAATTTGAGTATGCCCACCACTTACTGTAAGGCATAAGAAAGGAAATTTAGGATATGGCTCCTCTATAAAATGTGCCAGGACATGTGCCTCCATGTGGTTTACAGCAATCAAAGGGATTTCTAAGGCAGATGCCATTGACTTGGCGAAGCTATTACCCACTAGCAAGGCACCTAATAAACCAGGGCCTTGAGTAACCGCTATCGCTGTGAGTTCGTTTTTTGACACCTTAGCTTGCTTTAAAGCTTCATCTACTACAGGGATGATATTTTGCTGATGAGCACGAGATGCCAATTCGGGTACTACCCCGCCATAAGCTGCATGTATACTTTGGTTGGCAATACAATTGGAGATTAAAATACCCTCACGCATCACCGCTGCAGAGGTATCATCACAAGAAGATTCTATAGCTAAAATGATGGACATAGGGAATATTTTCGGTTGCAAAGGTAGTTCAATTTCAATAATAAAAAAAGTTGTAAACCGATTTCAATTGATAGAATAACAAGCTTTAAAATAATTGAAGCTCATATCGCTTTTTGTTTATCAACAGTATAAGCTTCTTTTAAGTAGGCTGGATTTTTTGGCTTTGGTGTAGACAAGCATTCCAATAAGTTTGATACATTTGCGAAATATAAGCCTCAAAGGAGTCGAGTTGTTCTTCATTTCCTAAACTGGAAGGACGCCCATATAATCATTCAATCAATTATACTCATGAATCTGTTAAAAGCCCTCTCTACACTCTGTTTTCTATTCATCTTTTTCGCTTCTTGTTCTGATGATGAAAATATGCTTACATCCCAAGCGAAGAATGAAGTTTCAGACGCAACAGGGTTTTTAACACTTATTAATGAACTAAGATCTCAAGGCTGTGATTGTGGGGATAGAACAATGCCTGCGGTAGACCCTGTTAGCTGGAATGAGCTCCTTGAAGAAGCCGCTCTTATTCATACCAAAGACATGAGCGAAAATAATCATTTTTCTCATACTGGAACTGATGGTAGCAACTTAGGAGAAAGAATTAACCGAACAGGATACAACCATAATGGTGCAGCAGAAAATATTGCACTAGGCCAGCAAGACGAAGAACGAGTTTTTAGGGCATGGAGAGAAAGTCCTGGCCATTGCCGCAATATGATGAATGTTAATTACGAGCATATCGGTTTAGCTAGGGTCGGTAATTACTGGACATTGAAAATGGCAAGGCAGCGTTGAGATTAATTAGTCAGCCTTTTTGAAATCCGCATAAATGATGTATGCGTAAGCCAATAGTACCATCATCCCTACACCCCAAGCCATATAATTACTCCACCAAGGAATGAAATAATGTATGGCAACTAGCATACTCGACCCAAAAATATGGAGTGCTAGATTTTTCATCGGATATGGAATGGGGTAGTGCTTCTGGCCATAGGCGTAAGCTAAAGCCAGCATAAGCAAATAACCTACTAATGCAGCGATGGCTGCAGCAGGATAACCTATAATTGGAATGAGGATTAAATTCAAAACCAAGCTAACCGCTGCACCAGCTAAGGTAAAATAAGCACCATAGCGTGTTTTGCCGCTTAATTTAAACCAAATGCTCACGTGATTGTACATACCAAAAAACAGCTTGGCCAAGAGCAAAATAGGCACAATAAATAACCCCTGACGCAAAGCCTCGCTTCGTATGAAAAATGAGGCGATGAAGTCCGCATAGAAGCTAACTCCCATTAGGATTAAAATGCAGCTGTAAGTGAAATATTTTAGTATCCCTGCAAAGGTTTTAGGAGAGTCAGGATCCGATGCAATTTTAAAGAAAAAGGGCTCGCCGGCATATCGAAAAGCTTGAATGGCTAATGCCATTAAAACTGAGAGCTTATAAGCTGCACTGTATACAGCAGTTGCTTCTAGCGAGTTCATGTGAGGATAAAAATTATCCGGTAACCAATCTTTAATTAAAATTTTATCAAAGGTTTCGATACTTATACCCGCAAGTCCCATAATCACGATTGGGTAAGCATAGCTTAACATCTTCTTTACTTCTTCCCCATTCCAATAAAAATTAAAATCCTTCAGATAATTGAGTAAGACAAGGAAGGATGCCAAACTACCAATAAGATTTGCCAAGAATACAAATCCCACACCAAGATCAAGCCCCACTACGGCAGTACCAAGTCTTGATAGTATTTCATTACTTGAATGTTGCCATGCGGGTGCAAATTTGAGAAAGAAAAAATTAAGAAAGAAGATGATAATGATTCCAAATAGCTTTGCAAACACAAACTTTAACGCTTTATTTTCAAGACGAAGTCGCGCATAAGGAATCGCTAGAAAGGCATCTATGAAAAGAATCGCAGCTATCCAATGAATGATGGAGCGATGATCTGGAATGCCCAAATAAGTGGCTATGTCCGCCGCAAAAAGCATTAGCAAGCTACTGATAATCAAACCAAGTACCACCAGAAGGGTCATCGCTTGTCGATAAGTGGATCTGTCTTTGCCAGCTTGGGAGGAAGTAAACTTGAAAAAAGCGGTTTCCATTCCGAAGGAATAGATGATGGTCGCAAAAGCTAAGTAGGCATAAACTACACTTATCACCCCATACTCTTCCTTGGCAAATACTTCAGCATCGGTATGGAGGGGTGTCAAAAAATAATTGAGCAGGCGACCAAGAATGCTACTGATACCATAGAGAGCTGACTGTCCTAAAAGCTTCTTAAATGCCTGCATATGTTCAAATCAGATGTGTTGATGGAATGCTGCAAAGCTAATACATTTGATGGAATAGTGAAGACAGTTTTCAGGGAACTGGACATACCCGATATTCACATCCGCTAGTTTATATCCATTTTATAAAAATTCGCCTCCAATCAAATGATTACACAAAAGTCAATCATTTAATATAACACACAGATTCAAAAATAGCTGTAGCGCAGGGTAAGTCTCTTTTAAATTTTGTGATTAAACCAATACCTTAACAAGGCCTCAGAACAACTTTTGACCACTCATGATGAATTGATCGAATAAAAAGGTAGTCTAAATGGGCTCGTCCAAACTTGACCACAAAAAACCGCTTAATAACTATCATCAATGTCATCTATGATTATTGAGGGCTTGCTGCCAATAACAAAAAAGCTCCTAGTTTCAATAGGAGCTTTTTTGTGTATAAAAAAAATACAAAGTTTTATTCACCTTTAAATTCAGGTTTACGCTTTTCTAAAAACGCCTTCGTTCCTTCTTTAAAATCATCGGATTTGCAGCAGCTAGCAAAAGAATTGGCTTCCATCTGATAGCCATCTTCTTCGCTTTCGTAGACCGTATTCACACAATCGATGACCATGCCTACCGCCAAAGGCGCTTTTGTTATGATGCGCCTCATCATTTTCACAGCAACTTCCATCAACTCATCGGGCGTCATTACCAATTGATTAACAAGGCCGATTCGATAAGCTTCTTCCGCATCAATCTGATCGCCAGTCATCATTAATTCTAATGCTTTTCCTCTTCCCACAAGCTGGGTAAGCCTTTGTGTACCACCGTAGCCAGGTATAATACCTAACTTTACTTCTGGCTGTCCAAATTTTGCATTAGCAGAGGCTAATCGAATATGGCAAGCCATCGCTAATTCACATCCCCCGCCGAGAGCGAAACCATTGACCGCCGCAATCACAGGCTTTTGGCTATTTTCAATTAATTGAAATACTTCTTGCCCTTTTTCGGAAAATTTGCGCCCATTCAGCTCATTGAGTTCCGCAAGTTCACTGATGTCTGCACCAGCAACAAATGCCTTATCTCCCATACCCGTGATGATCACACCCTTCACTGATTTTTCATCAATGGCATGCTGAATCGCTCTACCAATCTCCTCTATGGTTGCCTCATTGAGTGCATTCATTTTAGAAGGACGATTGATGGTAATCGTTAAAATACCCGCTTCATCCGACAAAGCTAAATTTTCAAATTCTTCCATTTTCTGTTTATGTTTCTACGTTAGATGCTACGAAGTGCGAAGTCAAGCGTTGTACCATCTTTCACTACGTCTTGCCTTAGTGGTAGTACACCCTAAAGCTTGCAAATTTATATAAAGCAATTTAAAATACTATATTGTTTGCATAAGTTTAATTTCACGAAGCATTATTTCTGTCATATCCTCGAGTTGTACGCTTTCTTTCCAAGCCCAATCACTACGTGCCGCTTGATCGTCGATTGAATCAGGCCATCCTTGTGCAATTTTTTCTCGAAAATCAGGAGCATAATCGATTTTAAAATCAGGAATATGCTTTTTAATACTTGCCGCAACCTCTTCTGGGCTAAAGCTCATCGCGGAAACATTGTAAGAGCTGCGTACTTTTATTGCTTCTCGTGGTGCTTCCATCAGCTGAATGGTCGCTTGAATCGCATCACTCATAAACATCATCGGTAAATAGGTATGCTTATCCAAAAAACAAGTGAAGTTATCTCCCGCTAGCGCATCATGATAAATACTCACCGCATAATCGGTTGTGCCACCACCTGGAGTCGACTTATAGCCAATCAAGCCTGGATACCTCAAGCTACGCACGTCCACACCATATTTGTCATGATAATACTCACACCATCTTTCACCAGCTAGTTTACTAATACCATAAATGGTATTTGGCTCCATAATCGTATGTTGGGGTGTATCTTTTTTTGGAGATTGAGGACCAAACACGGCAATAGAACTAGGCCAATATACCTTATCGAGCTTCTCTGACCTTGCTATATTGAGCACATTGAGCAGGCTATTCATGTTAAGGTCCCAAGCCAATTCAGGGTTTTGCTCTCCCCTAGCTGAAAGCATAGCAGCCAAATGATATATTTGTGTAATCCCATAATCCTTTACCAATGCCAGCATCCGCTCAGCATCCATCACATCCAATACTTCAAACAAGCCTTCTTGGCCTTCAAGTTTACGAATATCTGTTGCCAAGACTCGCTCAGCACCATACTTTTCTCTCAAAGCCTCGGTAAGTTCAGTCCCTAATTGACCATTAGCACCCGTTACTAAAATCTTAGTCATCTTCAAGCTTTATATTTTAAATTGATTGTTTGTTGTTAGCTTAAGTATCCCACCGATACTCTGATTATCAAGCTATAGCCGTTTTTATTGTTGACTATATCTAATGCTGCATAAACGAAAAAAGCCAGCGGCTGTTTGCTCATTAATTTGCGCAAAGGTAAATGCTTTTTTTTGCTTTCCCATCTCATCGATCTCCGGATATCTCATCCTTTATTTTTTTACGTGGGATGAGGAGGCAATTTGAGCATATATGAATCAACTTATGCTCAGCCCTGCATGAGCATTGATCGATAACCTTATCAACGAAATACAGTTGGAATAAAAGATAGTTGTATGTGATAAGCTAAAGCAGCTTTTAACCCTAGAAATTATCTATTGAAGCCGTATATTTGCACCCTATGGAATCATCATTAAAAGATTGGCTCATCAGTAAAAAAATCGATCCTGATCGCTTTAAGAAGTCAGATCCAGATCGATTCGCCACTTGGGAAAAAGAATTCGAGCAAATGCACCCTAAAAGCTTCACTGCTCAAAACCTCTTTTTGATCAACCCTATACGTCGTAACTATCCGATAAAAATAGATGGAGAAGCCAAAAAAGTGGTTAAAAAAACAGTAAAACCTATCATAAAAACAAAGTAATAAATCCATGTACGGAAAACTTAAGCAACAACTACAAGCAGAAATTGAAGAAACAAAAGCCGCCGGCTTGTATAAAAGCGAGCGGATTATCACCACCCCTCAAGCGGCAGTCATCAAAACAACAGATGGAAAAGAAGTGATTAATTTTTGTGCCAATAACTATCTTGGACTCTCATCCCACCCCAAAGTAATAGAAGCTGCACATAAGACCATTGACACACATGGTTTTGGTATGTCGTCAGTACGCTTTATTTGTGGTACTCAAGATATTCATAAAGAATTGGAGCGCAAGCTATCGGAATTTTTAGGAATGGAAGATACCATTCTTTATGCCGCAGCCTTCGATGCTAATGGTGGGGTATTTGAACCCATTTTAGGTGCAGAAGACGCGATCATTTCCGATGCATTGAATCATGCATCTATCATCGATGGTGTCCGATTGTGTAAGGCCGCTCGCTACCGCTATGAGCACAATAATATGGAGGACCTCGAGGCGAAGCTAAAAGAAGCCAATGAAAAGGGTGCTAGAAACAAAATTATTGTTACTGATGGCGTCTTCAGCATGGATGGAACTATCGCACAACTGGATAAAATCTGTGATTTGGCAGATAAATATGATGCTTTGGTGATGACAGATGAATGCCACAGTACTGGATTTGTCGGTAAGACAGGACGTGGGGTGCATGAACTTAAAAATGTGATGGGTCGCGTGGACATTATCACAGGAACATTAGGAAAAGCATTGGGAGGAGCGTCTGGTGGTTTTACAGCTGCGCGTAAAGAAATTGTCGAAGTACTACGCCAAAAGTCACGCCCCTATTTATTCTCAAATACTCTCGCCCCAGCGATTACAGGTGCATCTATTGCAGTATTAGATATGCTCACTGAAACGACAGAACTGAGAGATAAATTAGAAGCTAATACGCTTTATTTCAGAAAAGAAATGGAGGCTGCAGGATTTGATATCAAGCCCGGGGAACATGCAATCGTCCCCGTAATGTTGTATGATGCACCAACATCTCAGAAATTTGCAGATAAATTACTAGAGAAGGGAATTTATGTGATAGGTTTCTACTATCCTGTTGTGCCTAAAGGACAAGCAAGGATTCGAGTACAATTGTCAGCAGTGCATGAGAAGCATCATTTAGATCAAGCGATTAAAGCTTTTATAGAAGTAGGTAAAGAATTGAAAGTAATCCAATAAATCATTCATCTAAACACAAGAGCCCATTGAGTAATCTTTGGGCTTTTTTATTTTCCCTAAAACAATTTTAAAAAATGAGCCTGCACTTAAAGTTTCTATTCAAATGAGATACCAGACATCTTATCCTCCTAAGCTCAACCTATTTAAAAATATTGCTATCTTTAGGGGCATAATCAATCCCTAAATAAGCACCTATACAATGAGTAAAATCGCCTTTTTTTCATCGCAAGCATACGATAAGGAATATTTTAAGAATGCTAACTGTCAGCATATCTTCGAATTTTTTGAAACACCCTTAGAGCCTAAAACAGTGAACTTAGCAAAAGGATTTGACGGAGTATGTGTGTTTGTAAATGACCATCTCGACGCGGAGGTTATCGGATTATTGAAGGAGGCCGGTATTGGGCTTATAGCACTAAGATGCGCTGGTTTCAACAACGTAGATTTGGATGCTGCAAAAAACCATGAAATTAGAGTGATGCGCGTACCTTCTTACTCCCCTGAGTCAGTAGCAGAGCATACGCTAGCGATTATCATGACCTTAGCCAGAAAGACTCATAAAGCATACAATCGAGTGCGAGAAGGTAACTTCTCCTTGGTGAATTTAGATGGTATGCTCCTTCATGGAAAAACAATGGGCGTGATCGGAACAGGTAAAATAGGCCGTGCTTTTTGTCAAATTGCGCTAGGACTAGGAATGAAGGTATTAGCAAATGACAAATACCCTTCAGAAGACCTTTCAGGCGTTAATTATGTGGACTTAGATGAATTACTCTATCAGAGTGATGTTATCAGTTTGCAATGCCCCCTAACCCCCGAAACACACCATTTAATCAACAAAAACACCCTCGGGAAAATGAAAAAAGGGTGTATGCTAATTAATACCTCTCGGGGAAAATTAATAGATACCGCCGCTGCCATAGAGGCGCTCAAAATTGGACAACTAGGTGCTCTAGGTATTGACGTATACGAGGAAGAAGAACATCTATTTTTCAGAGATTTATCCGAGCAGATTATTCAAGACGATCATATCTCTAGACTGATTGCCTTTCCTAATGTTCTTATTACCGCGCACCAAGCATTCTTTACATCAGAAAGCATGCAAGAAATTGTAAAAACAACAATCAACAACATTGATAAATTTGAGACTAAGCAAATTTCTGAAAATGATGTCAACATTGAATTGTTGACCTAACTGATTGAGTATCTATTTTATGAATCTATTTTGTAACATTGACACGTTCATTACATGATCATTAGAAAAGCATCTATAGAAGATTCGAAAAATATCGCTTATTATTTGATGATGGCGATGGACGAAATTGTTTATCAATTTATAGGGTTAGCATCAAGAGATAAGGCCATTCAGTTTTTAGAAAGCTTAATCATATTAAAAAATAATCAATACTCCTATGAAAACTGCTGGATGGTAGAAATTAAAAATCAAATAGTAGGCGCAGCTTTGATTTACGATGGAGGTGAATTACACAAACTTCGAAAACCCGTTACAATGGCAATAAAAAATAAATTTAATAGAGATTTTGTACCTGAAGATGAGACTCAAGCCGGCGAGTTTTACATTGATTGTGTTGCTATTCACCCCAATCAGCAGGGTAAAGGATTAGGGACAAAGATTTTTGATTTTTTGATTAATGAATATGTTAAAGAAAGAAAAAATACACTCGGCCTGTTGGTTGATAAAAAAAATCCAAAAGCAAAAGCACTCTATCTAAGGCTAGGCTTTAGGTTGGTAGGCGAAAAAGTATTGGTAGGTAAACCTATGGAACACTTACAGCTTGCTCCTTAGATTGTATACAGACTTTACCAATATTTGGGACACGCTTAAAAACAGCTATATTGTTGGTAAATAAATCATAAAATCTATACTATATCTATTTGAGTGCACAGCTTTTATTCAAAAGTAGTGAAAACGCTTGCACGAAAATGTCTGAGATCGACATTTTGTAGCGTAGCCCCAATTATTGTCGTAATTTGTGATTCGTAAATCGGAAGTGGTATTTATTTGAGAAAAGATTAAAAGCTTAAAATAAGCTTTTTGAGATATATCATTTTTTCCATCAAATAAGACAAGTGAAGCTTGTGCCGTCTCGAATCTGCAGTACTTGGAACTTTTTAAGCAAGCCCTATTCATCTCTATAAAACAAAAAACCCTCGACTGCTTTCAATCGAGGGTTTTTATAATATTTAAATTGATTACTCAACAATAAATTTACCTTTCATTAAGGCAACGTGACCAGGAAAACTACAAATAAAATCGTACTCCCCCGCTTCTGGAGCGCTAAAAGTTACTTCCGTTTCTTCTCCACCACCTATCATAGAAGTGTGTGCAATGATTTGATCATCTGCATCAGAAGGAATATAGTCATTGTCCATGGCTGAAGCAGCTGCCTCACCAAAATCACGTACATCAACTCCTTGCTGTAGCAATACAAAATTGTGTCCCATTGTTTTCTTTGGCATTTCACCAGTATGCACTAGGGTCAGTTTAATTTCACTGCCCGCAGGAACTTTAATTTTGTCTTTATTATACCTCATTTTATCATTACTCTCTAATCTAATCAATAGAGTACCGTCCGCAGCTTCTTCATAATCTTTCTTATTTTTCATGATCTCCTCTCGGGTAGGCTGTTGTGGTACTGAAGACTGACTACTACGGTTTTCACTCTTTTCACCGCCACTTTCGCTACCGCCACCACAGGCAAACAAGCTAATTGTGACAAGCGCTGATAAACTCCATTTTACAATGCTCATGCTATTTTGTTTTTTATGTTTTGTTATAAGATAACTTAATCATAATAACGGTTTTTGAGTCGCAATGTTTGCCTATAAGAATGTCATATTACAATGAGTAAAATTAACTGAAACATAGAAAAACAAATGACATTTAAAAGCATGAAACACCTAAAGTGTTACTTTAGGGATGACTCATTAACTCCTTACTATATAATAGCTTTTAAGGTTTTTAAACAAAAAGACCGACTCATATGAGACGGTCTTTTATGGATTTTGACTTTAAACAAACTTAACACTACACAATATTTTGTCATTATATAAGAGTATCAAAACCCTTTTCAAATATAATAAATAGATGGTAAAACACAAATTATCAAGAAGATTATTTTAAGTTCACCTTGTTTTTCACACTATTCATATTTGTCATTTTCCTTGACGGGTTCAACTCTATGGATTCCAATTGGTCATTTGATTGACTTATTTTAAGATGATAATCTCTGTGAGTCCATGTCCAATCTGGATGAACAATCCATGCATCGTAGGCATATTCTTCGGGCTTTTGACCAAACATGAGAGAACTAGGAATGTAATGAAGCTCAGTCCTACCACTAGCGAAAGTCAATAGAACTTCTTGAGGCATAAACATTTCTTGGTTTCTCCTCAAATTGATCACTACCTCATCCTTGTTAGCAACCACCTGCTCAATGCTATAGTCCACTACATGAGTAGTATTGATCCAATATTCTAAATACCATCTGAGCTCCATATCCGATACTTTTTCCATTACCCTAATGAAATCATTAGGTGTTGGATGCTTCAACTTCCATTCGTTGAAATAGCGCCTCATTCCATACCAAAAGTTCTCTTCTCCTATGATATATCGTAGCTGATTTAAGAAAACAGCACCCTTATAGTACGATGATATACTATACCCTCGATTGGTCATGTAGTGATCTGCATGAGTAGTCAATGGCTCAACCTTGTCAGATTCCATGAATGCTTGTGTTACAGCATAAGTTCGCTCGTGAGGGTTACCTTCCATATCGAAGAGGTGAGCCATTGTTTCATCAGTAGCAAATACAGTAAAGCCTTCATCTATCCATGGATGTAGCGCCTCATTGGTGGCTAATGCTCCTTGAAACCAAGAGTGCAGAAGCTCATGGACGGTAACACCAACTAAAGATCTCAAGTTACGCTCTCCGGTAATTAAAGTCGCCATAGGATACTCCATACCTCCATCACCACCTTGAATCACAGCAAATTCTGACCAAGGATATACGCCAAAGTTTTCATTTACAAACTGAAATGCCTTTGCTGTCAGTTCTGGCAAAAGCTCCCAGTTTTCCTTAGTCTTTGAATTTTCTTTATAGAAAAATCTCAACAAAGGTCCGTTAGGCGTCTGATAAGTAGTGTGCTTGTACTCTGGATCAGCAGCCCATACGAAGTCAATTACATTTTCGGCTTTGAAGTTCCAGCTCAGCTTTGAATCTGTCTTGTGCTCGATGTTTTTACTGCTATACCCTTTCCCAATTTTATCTGCATTCTGCAAAATACCTGTCGCAGCCACTGTATATTTGCTATCAAGGGTAATGGTGACATCGAAGTCACCCCAAGTTCCGTGAAACTCCCTTCCTACATAAGGGTTAGGATGCCAACCTTGAAAGTCGTACTCAACAAGTCGCGGATACCACTGAGCCATTGAATAATCGATTCCCTCAGCATTATCTCTACCAGTACGGCGAATTTGAAGAGGCACCTGCCCTTCAAAATCAAGCGTGAGCGTGGTAGACTTTCCCGGAAGCAATGGTTTAGCTAATCTAGCAATTAATATCGTCCCTTTCTCCTCAAATTCTACAGCTTGCTTATCTTGCTTAAGATTAGTTACTTTCTGAATACCAATTTCATCATCAGCTAAGTTGGCAATGCGATCCATTACCCTACGATCAGGATCTTCAATGGTGCGACTGCGCTCATCCATCTCACTACCCGGCTGAAAGGCATTGAAAAATAAATGGTAATAGATTTTGTTTAAAGTGTCGGGTGAGTTGTTAGTATACTTAATGGTTTGCTTACCCGTAAATTGATGGTTGTCAGTATTCAATTCTACTTCCATCTTGTAGTCGGCCGCCTGCTGCCAGTAAGTTCGCTGAGCCTTTACATCGGCTACAAGGAAACTCAAGCATACAAGACTTATCAACAAAATAACATTTTTCATTCGGTTGCTTTTTTAAAATGATACATTTGACTCTAAACTTAATCTCAAACGCTCAAAATACCGTGATAAGGATAGATTTACGGTAGAAAAACCTTATGAAAGGATAAGCTAAATTTATTTTTTAGCGTGGGATGAGGAAGTAACTTTATCAACCAATCGCATTATTAGCAAAATAAACTCATTATCGGATAAATAGATTACTTTAGTCTACCCTATTCTTGAAGCATTAAAGTAATTTCAAAAATAGGTAGATCTTTTCGACCCGGATTATGCGTTAGGGTTCGTTATGAGAGCTAAAAATATAAGAAAATCAGGTATTTAACGACTAAGGCATAGCACCGCTATGGTAAAGGCGTTAAATGCAGCGAAGCGTTTAATTTTGAAGTATTTTTAGCTCGGAATAGAAATTCTAATGCTTATCCTGGGTTCAAGGTATAAGATGAATTAAATAGCTTGATAAGAGAAAAAATAATGGTGAGCTTAGGCCATACCAGAAATAAGCGGTGTTGTATTTAAGTTTACAACGAGAATAATGAACATAATACATTAAATTCTTAATTGACGCCTTCCGTACATAAAACTAAGCTCCCCCTCAGTCTATTTTGATCAAATGATTCTAAAATCCCTAATTAACACTGCTTTTGAGGATTTTCACTGGACACGAATAATAATTTAGGAAAAGGACTCATCATACTGTCGAATGAAAGATACAATCCTCGATGTTTTGCGGTAGCCTTCAACTTCCAGCATCTCCAAAAAAGGTCTAAAACCATTGGCTGCAACAGAATAAGGGTGTTCAACAACCAATTTTTGCATTGCGTTTACCCGTTCCTGATCATAAAGCTCAGTTTCCCAATCAAAGGGATGGCTTACCTCTGTGCCTGCGATGAGTAGCCTACTATACATTAGAAACATTTCATCCACAGTGTTACGATAGGCGTTAAAGCGAGTAGCTTCCATCATCTCCCCCCAAGCATGGGCTCTTGATACTATCTCCTCTGTAGCTAGAGTGATTGCTCCATCTTGACAGCATTCCACATCATACTCTCGCACCAAAAGTTTAAAAAACTGTTTATCTACAGGATCACCAAAGTTTGCTTTCATTTCCGCGGGGAAAATATCACTGCCAATCCAAATGCCAACCAATTCATCGATATAGGTAAATTTTAAACCTATTGACTGCATCCTCATTCGTAACTGCACCATCTCGTTGGTCAACTCTTTATTGATCATTGCTAAAGCAAGATTGTGAATAGGTATAAAATAAGCTTGGCTATGAAACCGATAAGATACACTATTTAAAGAATCAATGAACTGAGTGACATAATCGACTATAAGACTATCTATAGTACTCGAATTCATTTTAACCCTCATAGAAAAATTATGTCTTAATTGATCTACGGGACTGAAAAGGCTATCCAAAATTTTAACAAGCCCATCATCAGATGAATCTTGATTTGAGGCACTATTGAAAGATGAATCTTCCAAAGGCTCAAACTTTGATTCATAGCTATCGGATTCAAGTATTTCGGATACTATCTCCTCATCTACCTCATTTTGTGTAGTTGAACCACTACAACCCAATAAAAAATAGCTAAAAATGAAAAGGAAGACTAATTGATTTATGATCTGGGATATCAACTGTGACTTCATATGCTTAGTTTTCAAATAAGATTTTATCATATACTAATATGGACTTTATGTTTGGCATTTGTAAATATGCCTTCCCGTTTGAATGCAAAATTTACTTAACCAAAAGTGTGCCACAGCCTCTGAATAAAAAATATTACTGAAACCAATTGTGTAAAACTTGAGGTGGCATATTTTTAGTCACAATATTTCAATGAGAAAAACATTAAGAATCATCATCAGCCACATCTACCGTATTACCCCCCTTCTTTTTCACTATATCCCAGACTAACTGACTATTATGAGATCCATTATTCTTCAAATTAAAACAGCATAGTTTAGTTAAATTCAGAAAACATCCAGTTATAAATTTTTTCGCATAATAAGATCCAAACACAAAAATCATGTACAATAAAAATAAAGCGATTGATTTTTGTGAGATCACAGTCGCAAACATTGTGAAATTTCTTGAGATAAATAATTATGCTATTAAAATAATTAAAAAAAGGATGACATTGAGAATACACATCCCAATATAATCCTTTTAAAATTTCGTGCAGCGATGACCAAATGGATAACGCTTAGCTCATTAGTCCCATTAAAGTATTTGGTAAAATACCAATCACAATCACCAATAATGCACACGCTATGGCCACAGTCCAATACAATGTGGTTGGCTTTACCTCAATACCATCAGGCTCTTGGGTGTACATAGCCAAGATCACCTTGAAGTAGTAGTACACACCAATGATTGAATTGATGATCGCAATGATGGTAATCGCATACAAATTGAATTCTACTGCTTTGCTAAATACGTAATACTTTGCTAGGAATCCAGCAAATGGTGGTATACCCGCCATGGATAGCATGAGTATGGTAATGATAAAAGCTAATGCAGGGTTTTTCTTACCTAAACCATTAAATGCTTCTACTTTTTCGTTATTCATAAAGAAAAACACAGGAATTGCAGCAGCAAAAATACCTACCCCAGCGATTGCATAAGATATAGTATAGTAAAATAAGGCTGCGCTTGAGTCAACAGGGATAGCCATGATAGCGATCAACATATATCCTGCATGAGAAATACCAGAGTAGGCAAGAATTCTCTTAAAGCTTACCTGTGTGATAGCAATGAGGTTACCCAATGACATGGTAAGGGTTGCAACGATAAATAAAATCGTATATACCTCACTAATAGCTCCAGGGAAGGCTAAAGAAAGCAAGCGGTAGAACGCACCAAACATAGTGATTTTCACCAAGGTACTCATGAAAGCTGTTACCAAAGCAGGCGACCCTTCATATACGTCCGGACTCCAAAAGTGGAATGGTACCGCAGAAACTTTGAAGAAGAAGGCAATGAGAATCAATACGAGACCGGTGATGAATAGTGGAGAAAGATTACCACCATTGGCATAAAGTGCTATTTCTTCAATCACAAAACTTCCAGTAGCACCATAAACCATAGCAATACCCATCAAAAGGAAGCCTGAGGCAAATGCACCCATTAGGAAATACTTGAAACCAGCCTCATTAGATCGCGTGTCAAATTTCCTACTACCAGCCATTATATACATTGAGATCGAAACAATTTCAATACCCAAGTAAAGCATGGCCATATTCCAGTAGCTGAAAAGCACCAATGCACCCGTGAGGGTAAACATTAAGATGGAAGCATAATCAGTAATATGGTTTTCTTCTGTTTTATAGTAATCGATCGCCAACATGAACACCAATGCGGTAATAAAGATAGCTAATGCAGAAAAGGCAATAGAAAAATTATCGAAGCGAATCATGGTTTCCATACTGAAACCCCAGATGCTAGGCGGTAGCTCGGTACCCCAAGTGGTCAAAGTGAAGACGAACAAAACCCCAAGCCCAACGAGCAGTATGGGTAAAAGAAGCTTCCTGATATTGATCAATTCTGCAACTAAGCAGAAGAGTCCTAATCCGACACAAAGAATTAATGTATTCACGATTGTTCTTTTTTATTTTTATGGGATAGACCCTTTGTTATTTACTTTATAATTGCTTGATTCAGAATAGCGTCAATGCTAGGCGCTGTAAGATCAAGGATGATTTTCGGATAGAGCCCCATCACAAAAATTACCACAGCAATAATTCCTAATACTGCCCACTCATTCCATTTCAAATCTTCAAAGACCTTTGTACTTGCCTTAGTCTCTCCTAGCATGGTGTTTTGAAACATTCTCAACATATATACTGCGCCTAAAATAATGGTAAGACCCGCAAAAACAGCTGCCCAAATATTATAAGTATAGATACCGAACAGGAGCATAAACTCTCCGATAAATCCATTAGTAAGCGGTAAGGCAATACTAGCAAGTACCACAATGAGGAATAGGGTATTGAATTTTGGTGCTACACTTCTAATTCCGCCAAGAGAGGCGATATCATTGGTCTTCGTTCTGTTAAGTATAATATCAGCACAAAGGAATAAACCAACTACGTTAACTCCGTGAGCAAGCATTTGAACAACACTCCCCTGTAATCCAACGGTAGTTAGTGTGAAGATACCAGCGGAGATAAGTCCTACGTGAGCTACTGAAGAGTATGCAAATAGTCTCTTTAGATCCTTCTGCATGATCGCAATGATGCTTGCATAGACAATACCAAATACACAAAGTCCTAAAGCAAAAGGTCCCCACTGAGCAACGCCCTCAGGCAAGATTGGCAATAACCATCTCATCAATGAGTAAGTAGCCATCTTCAGCATAATACCAGAAAGCAACATGGTTGCTTGCGTTGGCGCTTGCTGATAAGTATCGGCCTGCCAAGTGTGGAAAGGTACGATAGGAATTTTGATAGCAAAGGCGATGAAAAACGCCCAGAATAACCAAGACTGAACTTCTGGCGAAACGACCTCTGAAAGACGGTATAATTCTCTTATATCAAATGACTGTCCTGGATTATACCAATACAGTGCGATAAAACCCAGTAACATAAACAGAGAGCCAGCCAAGGTGTATATAAAGAATTTCAAAGTCACTTTTACTCTGTCTGCACCACCCCAAATTAAAGCGATGAAGTAAACAGGAATAAGCGCTAATTCCCAGAAGATATAATACAACAGGCCATCCATTGCAAGAAATACGCCCACCAATGCAAACTGCATTCCTAAGATCAAAGCGAAATAGCTTCTTGCGTTATTGATTTCACGATTGAATCCTGATAGTATAATCAGCGGTACCAAGAAATTGGTCAACAATAGCATGGCGATGGAAAGACCATCAGCAGCAAGATGGAAGCTAATTTTGGGTGTGGCAATCCACTCCTGAAAGAAGTAGAACACTTCATTATTTTTGTATTGAAGATATACTACGAACGTAAGAATTAGCTGAAAGACAGAGCCTATTAATGCTATACGCGAAGCCAATTTGTTTCCAACAAGCCAAACTGCCGCAGCTGCGATGAGTGGTATAAATAATAACAGCAATATCATTTCACTAATAGTCTAATAATGAATAATAAGATTGTACCGGAAACCATAAGGAATAAATAAAATCCAGTATTACCATTTTGTAATAAGCGAAGTGAGTTACCACCCGCCTTAGTCAGTTGAGCAGAACCGCTCACCATGATGTCAAGCACATTCTTGTCAAACCAAACAAAAGCTTTGTCCGAGAAAAATCGAATGGGCTTCACAATAGTGTTGTCATACAATTCATCTAAATAGAATTTATTATAAACTGCATGCTGGAATGCTGGTAATTTTTCGCCTTCCTTATGAGGTAGTTGCTTATCAGTAACGTACTTCTTGCGAGCATATAAAATGGCAGCTACGGCTAATCCCATTGCTAAACCAATTAAAATCAACTCTAGTGCTACACTGTGGGCATGAGGATCAAGGTTTAATATCTCAGTTCCAGGATTGGTTACTGCAGCGAGGTAGTTTTTGAATGCATGCGTAAAGCCTAATCCTTCCGGCATCCCAATAAAACCAATTACAATAGAGAATCCAGCAAGTACCCATAGTGGAATGGTCATCAGCGCAGGACTTTCGTGTATCTTCTTTTTGGTTTCTTCATCACCTCTATATTCACCACTAAAAGTCAAATAGATCAATCGGAACATATAGAAAGCGGTCAATACAGCACTCGCGGAAAGAATTATCCATACTGCAAGGTTTTCTTCAAAGGCAAAAGCTAAAATCTCATCTTTTGAGAAGAAACCTGCAAATGGGAAAATGCCTGCAATTGCCAATGATCCAATCAATACAGTGGTATAAGTAGTTTTAAGCGATTTACTCAAACCACCCATGAAGCGCATATCTTGCTCATTACTCAATGCATGAATGACACTACCCGCTCCAAGGAATAATAATGCTTTGAAGAAGGCATGAGTAACTACATGAAACATACCGCTAGAAAAAGCACCTAAGCCTAAGGCAGCAAACATCAATCCGAGCTGTGAAACAGTAGAATAAGCTAATACTTTTTTGATATCATTTTGCATCAAGCCAATCACCGCTCCATAGACGCAAGTTAAAACACCAGCTACCAACACCAAGTCCATTGCGACTGGTGCAAGCGCATAAATAACATTTGACCTTACTACCATATAGATACCTGCTGTTACCATGGTAGCCGCATGAATCAAAGCAGAAACAGGCGTTGGACCTGCCATAGCATCAGGAAGCCAAGTAGAAAGGGGTAGCTGAGCTGACTTACCCATAGCACCTACAAAAAGTAAAATAGCTACTGCAGTAACGATCGTATTTCCATTGATAGCTGTGTACTCTTGGGCTGCTACCATTACACCGCTATAATCGAGTGTTCCGAAGTAGAAAAGCATCAAGAAGATGGCTAACAAATAACCTAAGTCTCCTACCCTGTTCATAACAAATGCCTTCTTGGCAGCATCATTGTAAGCGCTTTTCTTGAACCAGAAACCGATTAATAGATAAGAACATAATCCTACACCTTCCCATCCGATAAACATGATCAGGTAATTGCTACCCATTACTAGGACCAACATGAAGAAAACGAACATATTCAAGTAGGTGAAAAAGCGAGTAAAGCCTTCATCACCGTGCATATAGCTTATGCTATACATGTGAATCAACATCCCGATACCAGTAATAACCAAAAGCATGGTTACGGTTAGCGCGTCAACCATCAACCCAAATGAAATGGTCGTTTCACCGAACGCGATCCATTGAAATAGATCTACAGTGAAGTAAGAATCGGCAGGAAGTCCGAAAAAGAGATATACTGCTGCTAGGAATGAGAAGCCTACTGAGAGTGTAGCTATCCAACCACTCGTTGGCTCCTTAATTGATTTTGCGAGCAAGCCGTTAATCGTAAATCCAATGATAGGAAATACCAAAATGGCTAAGGCTGCAACGATAAAAGATGAATTATCTATAAGTGTCATTTGCCTATTACCATTTTAATTTGTTTAACATATTGATGTCAGTACTTGCCAGATTACGATAGATACTCATAATCAGAGCAAGACCTACGGCAACCTCTGCCGCCGCTACTACCATGATGAAAAATACAAACACTTGCCCATCATTATTGCCGCTGTAAGCGGAAAATGAAACCAGTAAGAGATTGACAGAATTCAACATGAGCTCAATACACATCAAAATTACGATGGCATTTCGCCGAATAAGCACACCCATCACCCCTATTCCAAAAAGAAGTGCGCTCAAAGAGATGTACCAATTTTGGGATACAGCTATTGTTTGATCCATAAATTAAAATTTAGATGTATTAGGACCTACATTTATTACCTTATCATTAGCGCTCAATAATGCCAATGAATGAAAAACATAAATTGTACAAC
>JAFIEW010000155.1 GCA_020832375.1 Cyclobacteriaceae bacterium | reverse complement strand
TACTTCCATAGTTGACATGCAATTTACATAACGATGGGTATTTCCGTCGATTAACTCACCGAAATGAATCATACTATCTCCTTGATTGACGGAATGAGTTACTTTACAGATAATATAACCAACGACGCGATCTATAATAAAATGCCCTGTATCCGTGTGATAAGGTTCGCCATTTATTGCACCGTCTTTAATTTCGATCTTATTCCAGAAATTTTCAACCATTTTTCTGTTTTCAAATCCTACTAAATGAAGGGCGAAATGGCCACTATAGTCGATGGTTTCATTTAAGTCACTCATTAAAGGAACCGCAACAGCAACAATTTTAGGCTTACGAGAAACTTGCATGGCCCAGTTAACCGTTTCCGCGGCTAAATAATCCTCACTCCTCGTTTTTAGTTCTTCAGCTTTTTTCATAGCTGTGACTACATAGTGACCATAATGCATTTTATTGATTGCCTGTAACATGGTATGATTGATTGAGGTGAAATTATTCAGTACGCTAGCAAATGGATGGCTCCCATCCTTAGTGCGAGCATACCAATAGCTTAGCTTTTTCTTATAAAGCTCAAATGAGCTTGGTCCGACAACTAAAATTTTTAACCAAACCAAAAAATCACTGATTCAATTGATCTATTGATGCATTTTTTCGCTTAATAAACAGATCAGCTACTCCTAATGAAAAATCACTGACCTAATATTTTACTTCTATGAGCTTAGAACGTTACTATTTTATTGATATGCTGGAAAAATTAAGTATCATTACTTAAGGCACGTTTAAAAACAACTGAATTATGGATGATCAATTTGTAAGATCTACTCATCGCATGATGAAGTGTATATTTTTGATAAAAAAATGTTTAAAATCTTGATGTCAGAGTATCCTAACCCACAATTTGAAATTTATCTTCAAGCACTTTCGTGATGCTGATTCATCAATGGAAATTAGTGTAAGTATGAATGAACTTAATAAGCAGCAATAAGCTGGCTGGAATTAATCATGTTTCAATTGAGCAAATAATAAAGCTTATGCCATATTAAGGTTCTCTCGAGCTACTGTGCTTGGTACATTTTCAGCAATCTTGAATAAGGTGCATACAGAATTTGTCAGGGAAGCATAGAAAGAATTTTCAATTAGCTTCTTATTTCCATACCACATATATGGAGAATCAAAAAACTGAGAATAGCTATAATTCTTTTGCGTTGGCCTATCCCCCTTGATTGCCGTGTTTCCAATAATTACACTTTTACTTAGGGATCTCTATGTCTAAACTGAAGGAGAGATTTCATTTCTTTTATAAAGGCTAGCTTTTTTATCATCCAACAGCTTAAAAAATTTAGACACAACTTCCCGAAAGGAACATGCACTGCATATAGTCTTGCGCATAGGCAATAGCCCTAATCTGATACCCTACTGCCACATAATCGAAGAAAGTCGATACATTCCCGGAATTTTTATTGCTGAGGCAAATCATCACAAAGCCGGATTCCTTAATGATAGCCTCTATGTCCAAAGTCTAAAACATATTGAATTCCTTCCTACTTATTTGCTTCTATTGTTAAAAATTGGTTAATTTATTAGTCAATAAGGGTTGGTTGATCCATAAATTTTTGTTTTCCCTTCAAATTCAAAAACCCCAACATCTACACAAGTTTTAGGCAAGTATACACTTTTTTGCTGGTTCCAATTCGATCATTAGCAAGCGAAACTTATCGGGGGTGAACTTCAACAATGAAGATTGTTATAGATTCTCATTCCACGATAAAAACTAAGCTTTAAGCTCAAAATAGGGGAAAAAACGTATAAGCATTCTGTAAAAGAGAAAAGCCAAGCCGGCGCCCAACAATCCACCAAAAATCACGTCACCAGGATAATGATTTCCAAGGTAAATTCTTGAGTAAGAAACCACCAAAGGCCATAATAGCAGGTAAATGACTTTGGGGTGTGTTTTGATAAACAACAAAATAAAAAAAGTAGCCACAGCGAAGGTATTTGCAGCATGAGAGGAAACAAAGCCGTACTGCCCACCACATTTGTAGGGTTGATGGACTTGATAACCGATTAAGGGGTCGTGACAAGGGCGATACCTTTCGGTAGCGGGCTTTAAGATAGAGCTGGAAATTTGATCGCTGGCTGTAACCAACAAGGCTATAAGGGGTAATAAATAAAATGACTTAAAAGAAAATTTTCGATACAAAAACCAAACTAACACAATGTAAAATGGCACCCAGCTATACTTTTTTGTAACCCAAATCATAATTGGATCCAAAAAAGGACTATTCTTATCATTAAGCCAGAGAAATATTTGTTGATCAAGTTCTATGAGTGCATTCATGAGATTAAATTAATCCAATCGACTTCTTTTTTTAGAAGCTGGAGTGTATCATATTCGGCTGAACCTTTCGCTACCTGATGTTGATATTCCCAATTTGCTTGAGGAGGCATACTAAGTAAAATACTTTCCGTGCGACCATTGGTATCTAGCCCGAATTTAGTACCCTTATCCCAAACTAGATTAAACTCTACATATCGACCGCGACGTAACCTCTGCCATAAAAGCTCCCTTTCTCCATAAGGCTTATCCTTGTTGAGCTTGATAAGATGAGTATAAATACCAACAAAAGATAGGGCTAACTCTTCAACGAAACTCCAAATTTCTTGCTTAGATTTATTTTTAGTCTCATTAAGTCGATCAAAAAAGATACCCCCTACTCCCCTAGTTTCATTGCGATGCTTAAGGTAAAAGTAGTCATCTGCCCATTTTTTAAACTCAGGATAATAGTTGCTATCATGGTGATCGCATGTTGCTTTTAGCTGTTGATGAAACCATTGGGCTTGTGCTTGATCAACATAATGAGGGGTCAGGTCGATACCACCACCAAACCACCAGATACCATTACTCATTTCAAAATAGCGAACATTCATATGAATAATGGGAACATAGGGATTTTGCGGGTGCATCACTAAAGAAACGCCTGTAGCGAAGAAGTCAGCATCTTTTAGCTTTAAAGCATGCAAAATCTTTTCAGGTGTAGGGCCATGAACAGCAGAAAAGGCAACCCCCCCTTTTTCAATCACATTGCCATGAGCTATGGTTCTTGTACGTCCACCACCTCCCTCTGCTCTATTCCAGTTATCTTCAGAAAAATGTGCTTTTCCATCGGCAGATTCTATGCCTCGGGTGATTTGATCTTGTATAGATTGAAAGTTAGATTGAATTTCTTCTTTAGTCATGAAAATATGTTAAGGGGTTAGCATCGAAACCAAAATATGCTACGATTTTAATCGAGTATCTATGAGAAAAGTTTGTGAACATGCACACTTATTTTACTCTCTACGCAGCTACTTATATTAAGGCATAAAGTTAATAGACTATATAAGAAAATAATAGTCCTTTTAAACATTTAAGACTGCCTAAATGCCTGATAGTAGAACATGATTAATATAAGGTTTATAAATAAAATATTTTGAGCTTTTGTATTTTCAAATAAGCCACCGTAAATTGAACTACTTTTACTTTATTTGTTGGCTGGAAGTAAGTAGACTCATATTCAAAACTTAGTGAATGGATTCATAGCTTAATTTTGGCATGCTAAAAGCTATAATTTACAAAGACCTACAAATAAAAAAAGCGCACTGGTTGCTTAAGTTCAAACTTGGGGGGGGAAATGAGGACAAACTTAGGAAACCAATAAAAGTAAAAATATCCAAATTCATGTAATTTTAAGTGCTTCGGTGAAAAACAAAGCATATTCGGTACTCAGTAACAAAACTTGAAAATCACAAACAAATGAATGCCAAGAAAATACAAATCATTCCATCCATCCAGATTTACAAAGGTAAAATCATACGTACTGAGCAAGGAGATTTTGATACTTTAAAACAATACGATAAAGATCCTGTAAGCTTGGCAAAAAGTTTCGAAGACAGCGGAATAAAAGTGGTACATATTGTAGATCTTGATGGTACAAAAAAAGGGATTCCTGAAAATCTTCATATTGTTGAGCTCATCTCCCAATACACATCTTTAGAAATTGACTTTACAGGAGGAGTGAACCTAGATGGGGATGTGAATCATGTGGTGGAAGCTGGAGCTCATTATATAACGGCTGGTTCAGTTGCTGTAGAAAACAAAGATTTGTTTAGTTCGTGGATCATCTCTTATGGAAGGGAAAAAATCACCTTGAGTGCGGACGCAGATCAAAATGAAAAAATTGTCTATAGAGGTTGGCAGAAGCAAGCTGATTTAGACTTGTTTGAACACATCGAATATTTTTATAACCAAGGATTAAAATACGCTAAGGTTACAGATATCTCAAGAGAAGGGGTGCTTCAGGGCCCTAATTTTGAGCTTTATCAAAAACTCAGGGACAAATTCCCCAATTTATCGATCCTTGCGAGCGGGGGAGTGAGAAATGTAGATGACATCAGAAGACTTAATGACATGGGGATGTTTGCTGTCATCTTTGGAAAGGCGCTTTATGAAGAAAAAATTAAACTATCGGATTTAAAGGAATTTATGGCATAATTCATTACACAAATCAAATCAGTGAGGTATAGTAAAAAAAGTAATATGACTAGCCTACTGATTATAAGTGATAAGAACGAAACTACACGCTAAATAAAGACCTAAAATAAATTGGAATGAAAAAAGTATTTCACCTTAGCACATGCAAAACATGCCAAAGAATCATGGAAGAAGTCTGCGTGGATGAGTCATTTGAACAACAAAATGTAAAAAGTCAACCTATATCTGAGAATCAGCTTGAAGAATTAAAAAATAAAGTTGGTTCTTTTGCAGATTTATTCAATCGACAGTCAATCAAGTATCGGCAGATGGGACTAAAAGATAAAAGCCTAACTGAAAGTGAAATTAAACAAACAATCTTAGGCCACTATAGTCTTTTAAAAAGACCTATTTTCGTGATTGACAACAAGGTCTTTGTAGGAAATGCCAAAAAAACGGTAGAAGCAATTAAATTACACCTAGGAAAATAGATTCAGTTTTTTATCTAATAATAAATCCAATATCATAATTAATACGACCAATGGTGTTCATCAAATGCTTTTAAGTAACTAGTAATCAAAAATACTGAAGCATCAAGATTCTCCCTGTTTACAACGTATTTAACTTAAAAAAACAACAACTGTCTAATACATTTACTTTAATAGATAATCAAGCCTTTGGTATTCAAATAGTCAAAGGCCTTATTTCAAGGATATCATAGTAATAAAATGCTTTTTTTTTCACAAGACTACTAATCATGAAATCGATATTAGATTTTTTTAAGAAAAAGCAAAAAATTAGTTTTCTCACTTTTAAAACTAAAGGACACATTGAGCGATTTATTGCTGATGTGAAATCTCGTCCTTACCATCTGAGTGGTTCAGAATGGATGTTTATGCCTACAGATATACCGCTAGGAGTGCACCAATCCTTTATTAGCAAGGTAAATCAAAATGCTAAACCATTAAAAATAAAAGGGGCTTTTGAACTAGACGAATACGAGATATGGACCATGAAGTCCAAACAATCAGGTGTGAAAGCATACGAGGCATTGCATTTTCATCAAAAAAAATTGATGCTTGTTAATATCGTATTCCCATCTAGTGAAATCGATAAAGACCCCAATTTCAATAACAGATTATTGAAGTCAATAGAGGAAAAGTATTTCTACCAAGACCTTAATGGAAGGGTTATGAGAAATTACCTTCACTTAAAAGACAGAAAACACCATGGCCTTTTAATTGAACTAGGGTACGAAACCACCTTGTTTTATTATCATGATGACTTCCTTAATTTTGAAGAGTTCAAAGGCAGAGAAAGAAAAGGAAAAATCAAAAAGGATGACGACAGCTTAAAAAACTACATATAAAGGGAAACATATTTATGACTATTCGAAAGAATGCAGAATTTTTACACCAAAAATGTTACTTTGTTTAAAATAATTACAAATTAATTTTAAATAAAACGTAATTTCATTATACAACTTACTATCAGAATATTGATTTAGAACATTACAAATCAATAAGAATCATAATAATCCATATTACGTTAACCGAGACCCTCTATTATCCTATACCTTAAGCTAATCGACTTTGATGAAAATAGCTATAATGAGGTAAAACAGCTTAAATAGGGTCTGCTTAAAAACAGCTAATTTGTTGATAAATAAATCATAAAGTC
>JAFIEW010000154.1 GCA_020832375.1 Cyclobacteriaceae bacterium | reverse complement strand
CTTGTTCCGACTAGCTAAAATTTATGCTTAAAAATCCTTTATCCCCAGATATTCGATTGATCCGTAAAATAGGGTTTTAAGATTTTGTGGTATTATCGGAGGCAGGATTCAAATTTATATTGATGATTACATACTTTTCTAACTTGGTCTATATCCTGTCAGTTAAATTATGTTCAAGGGATGTTCTTATCACTTTTTTAGTGTTCTGCTACTGTTAGGTCATTTCTGTTTTAAAACAATTCCTTATATCCTGAGCATATTATTCAATCTCTCTAATTTTTAATTTTTATCCTTCAAGCAAGCACCATCTTGAAACGCGACATAATATTGCCTTATATGCTATAGAAATATTATTTTAATTTCTTTTAATTACATTTAGATGAGTGAGGCTTTTTATGTGGTAGTTGTTGGTTGTAGGCGTAAATTTTATTTATATGAGGTTCTTGGTTTTTGATTTATTATTATGAAATACTAGATTTTTCTAATATTTTAGGTATTTTATTCTTTATTTTTTTGTTGTGTCAAAAAAATATTCCTTTATTGAACTCAAATACACAATTCCATATAACTAAAAACAACATTATAATGATGAAAAATTTATCCTTTGATGCGACTAGATTGTTGCAGTTAATATTAATAATGGCCTTTATTCTTACATTTCAATCTTGTTCTGACAAAGAAGAGTTCATAACAGAAGAACAAGAAGACATTTTTTTAAATGAGGAGGGTGATATCATTGAAGGGGAGTATATAGTCGTATTTCACGAGGACTACTTAACAAGTGCCAGATCACTTGACAAAGGTTTCGAAGATCGTGATACCAAAAGAGAATTTATTACCGAGCATAAAAGAATGGCAGATCAAAAGATAGCCAGTTTTACTCGCTCTATGCAAATTAGCTCTGAGTCTGTAATGGATCATTTTGATGCCATCATCCCTGGGTTTTCTGCAAAGTTAGAAGATGCTCAAGTAGAAAAGTTGCGGGCTGATAGCAGGGTACGACTTGTTGAACCTAATAGAAGGGTGCAACTTGACCCGGTGGAAGTCTACGAGGGTAGTAAGGATGAAATAGCGGAAGCTCGTACAGGGCAAACTACTCCTTGTGCCATTGCCAATGCTGGAGGATTTGTAAATAGTGCTAATAGCAATCGATGGATTTGGATCGTAGATAGCGGTATACAAATGAATCATCCTGACCTAAATGTGGTGGCTGATTTCAGTAGGACATTTGCAGACAATACGCTTAATGATTGTAATGGTCATGGTACCCATGTTGCTGGAACAGCGGCAGCAATCAATAACACTTTTGGTGTGGTTGGTGTAAGTGCTGGCGCTCCCGTTGTTAACATAAAAGTATTTGGTTGCTCAGGTGGTTCTTCAACTGCTACTATCCTTAATGGTATTAACTTTGTTGCTCAGAACGATTTGCCTGGTGATGTAATGAATCTTAGTCTTGGTGGATTTTTTGGAGCTAATTGTGCAAATAACTCTTCTTACAGAGCTGTACTTCAGAATATAGGCGCTAGTGGGACTTTCGTAGCTATTGCCGCAGGTAACTCATCTAGTGCAGCATCTAATTTCCAGCCTGCTTGTGTTCAAGGTCAAAACCTTTATACTGTTGCCGCTATGAATTGTGATTTTACCTTCGCATCTAATTATTCTAATTTTGGAATGAATACTGTAAGAGTAATTGCTACTGGAACTAACGTGTTCTCTACGTACCTAAATAGTGGTTATGCTACACTTACGGGGACTTCTATGGCTACTCCTGTAATCGCTGGAATTTTACATGCTAATAATGGTACAATAAGAACCAATAGAAATGTGAGATTCAGAAACGAAAATTATCCAGTAGGAATTAGATAGATATTAATAGTGGCCTTAAGTTTAATTACTTTCAACCTTATGAATAATAATATACTTTTATGAAAAGAAACATTGGAATTGTGTGAAATTGTAGAAGTAAATAGGATTACTTTTGTTGAAGGTAAACTCAGAATATTTTGATTAAAAAATAGCACCAAGTTTTAAATTTGGTGCTATTTTTTTTACCTAGCTCTAAAAAATGCTTTTTACCTTTCCATTACTCTAGATGCTTTTAAGTAAGCTTCAAGTGAACGACTTAGTTCTTTGATAGAGGTGAGAAAAAAAGCTTGCATTTCCTCAAAGTCCGTAGGTTTCTGGTGAAAGATAATTCTGTAATGATCAGAAGCCTCTGTCATAGGGTGTAGGGGTATTCTGTCAATGTCAGAAGTCCAAAAGTGCTCCTTTCCAACTAGGAGGGCCTGTGGGTGTGTAAAAAACTGACTCACCCCCTCATCCCACGCAAAATCACCAGAAATTAAAAGACTCAATGAAATACTTTTACCCCAAATTAGGGTTGTGCGAAATGCTAAAATGCCATTTTTATTAAAGGTAGCCGGATAGTCAAGTACATTCCATGGATATTTCTGCTCATGAAATTCACCCCTAGACTGTTTAGGAGCTCCAGATGTAGCCCATGATTTCAATTCATCATAATGGCAATTATCACGAAAATGATCTTGATATTGGTTGGCTATGTGGGCTAGAAAGTGGTTGATTTTTGATTTAAGGTTTATGCGGTCAAGAATCCATGCTTCGGTAGTTAAAAGCTTCATTTCAGATTCGCTCAGTGGCTCTAAATGCATGCTTAGGTTTTATTTATCAGGTCTTTGTATTATTTTTAATACTACTTCATGGGCATCACCATCTGTATCCTCAAGATGAAATATCACCATAGGATTATCCTTTTGCATGTGATTTTCAATTTTAATGATTTTGTTTGATGAGAGTGCTTCAGAAAATTGATCGCTCATCTCTTCAAAGATCTTGGCAAATTCTAATTCAATTTGGCTGGGGTTATATTCTTTCGTCTTCATTTTAATGATCCTTTTAATGAATGCTTATTGTTAATAATCTATGTTAACTTTTTAAAGATAGTGTAACACCACTGAGTAAATTAAGCATTTTAACAGTGATTTTCCTAGTTTATTTAACATTAGTTAATAGTTGGTATCTTAATTATAGAAGCATCCGTATGCATTAAAGTGCGAAATTTGATTAAATTTCGATTCTATTGATTACTTTTTTGAAAACAAATAACAAAATATGAAGCGAGTAATATTCGATGCCATCGGTAAACCTTCCGAGGTTTTAAAATTAGCTGAAATCGACAAGCCAAGTCCTAAGGAGGGGCATTTGGTGATTCAAGTTAAAGCTGCAAATATTAATCCATCCGACATTATGTACATACAGGGTATGTATGGTATACAACCCGAACCACCAGCGGTACCTGGCTTTGAGGCCGTTGGCATTGTAGAGTCTGCGGGTGAGGGGTGTCATATTCAAGTTGGGCAGAAGGTGGTATTCACTAATCCGGGTGCTTGGCAAGAGTATGCACTTGTACCTGAAAAAATGTGTGTACCTGTACCAGCTGAAATGCCAGACGAAGTAGCCTGTCAAGCATTGGTCAACCCTATGACCGCCTATGCCATGTTGGAAGAGAGTGGATTAAAATCAGGTGATAAGTTATTGCTTACGGCTGCAAACTCAGCTTTTTCAAAATTGGTAATTCAGCTAGCTGTTAAAAAAGGGATTCACGTTTATGGTACGGTAAGGCATCAAGATCAAATTGCTGATTTGGAGAAAATGGGTGCAAAAAAGATTTACGACTCATCAGTGAAAGAATGGCGTAGACAGTTGATTAAGGATACCGAGGGGGGAGTACAGGTAGTTTTCGAGGCTGTAGGGTCGAAGTTAGGTGCTCAAGCATTAGAATGTTTAGCCTATAAAGGAACCATGTATGTATACGGTATGCTTTCCGTAAACCCTATCCCTCTTAATAGTGGCTTGATGATCTTTAAATCGCTGACTGTAAAAGGCTTTTGGTTATCAGATTATATGGCCAATTTGGGTAGTAGAGCACCTGAGGTATTTAAAGCGGTTATCGGAGGCTTGGGTAAGGGAGAGATTAAAGTAGAAGTAGATCAGACATTTAGTCTTGATCAGTTTGCTGATGCTGTGGCTCATGCCGAGGCACCAGGTAAAAAAGCTAAGTCGATTTTCAAAATGTAAGTTGTATGAAATTAGCAGACTTAAATAATAAGAAAAAACTGACCACAAAGTGGTTAGTTTTTTCTATTTCAGGCCTCATTCTTTTAGGAGCGGGACTTTGCTTTTTTGGAAATGCCTTAATTAATTTTCAAAATGGTGATGAATGGTTTTGGAGTGGTACTTTTGCGCTTGTCGTTTTTAACTCCGGTGTGAGTGTTATTGGGAGAGGTATCAATTATCGTTCTCATCTTGATCGCCTATCAGCCAATTAAATTTTGCAAAAGGGTTGGTAATTTTAGTCTCTTTTAATGTGAGGCGCCAAAGTATAGCTGTATTGGTAAATTAAATCACGGTAGTTTAAACCGGTTTTTCTGAAAGTTTGTTGATGAGAGATGAATGAATCAATTAAGTTTAAGAATAGTGTTTTTTCAGTTCTCGCTATTATTGGTAGCTTATGGGCAGTCAAGATTTTGGAGTGGATTACCTCAATAAAACTTAACTTTCTTGGGGTATTGCCACAAAGTCCAAAGGGACTTGTAGGTATTTTCGCAGGACCTTTTATTCATGCCGATCTTCAGCATCTTATTTCAAATACAGTCCCTATCTTACTTTTAGGGATAGCGCTTTTTTATTTTTTCTACAATAAAGCAAACGTTATATTATTTCTTATTTACTTGCTATCAGGGCTTTTTGTTTGGGTGTTTGGTCGAGCAAATGCCTACCATATTGGTGCCTCTGGTATTGTTTATGGTTTGGCTTCCTTTCTATTTTTTACATCTGTCTTTTACAGAAAGCCGGCTGCATCAGCTATTAGTCTTATCATTATTTTTCTATACGGGGGGATGTTGGCGGGTATTTTACCTACGGAAGACCGCATCAGCTGGGAGGCTCATTTAGGAGGTGGGATTGTAGGACTAGCCTTGGCCATTGCTTTTAGAAAAGAAAAAATCACTGCTTGGGAATCAAATGTAGCGGCACAACAGAGAGAGCTTGAGGTTGAAACTAAACCTGCTAGTTCTGAAATTGACGAGACTGATGAAAATCAAGTTGAGCCAAATCATAAAGGATCTATTAGCCATACTCACGAATTGCCTTATGTAAAACTTAAAGTAAAGTATCAGGAATTTCCACATAGAGTTAAAGATGACGGTGATGAGGCTTGATTGATTATTTTCCAATTTTAAATTGTTGAACTGCTAATCTTTTGATATTTTCTATTGATACTCCTTTTTAAGTCGCTTTTTTTAGTATGATTTGAATAAATTTGGCTTTAATATTTGCATTTTATCTTAGATGTAATTATTATTACAAAAATTAATAATAGAACATGCTACTTACAGCCGCTATTTATTTTTCTCCGGCCACTCGGCCACCTCAAGCAAAGACTTTTTCTCTTTGCAATTTACAGCCTATTTTCGACTGTTAGTCACCCCCTCATTTTATGTATTGATTTGCCTGTTTATTGATGCTATCTGATTAGGATACTTCATCAATCACTTGAGGCTACATCGTGCATTTTCAACAATTCTTTTTGACAAGCTGCAACTGATTTCCAGTAGAGAAATCATTATGCCTTTAAATCATTTGTCATGACTGCCTATAGTATATACATAGGTGGTGTGGAATACCTGTGCCTTATAATTATTTGATTACCAATAAATAATGAAAATGAAAAGACCCTTACGCTACTCAATGTATGTGTTTTTCTGTATGTTTTGTTTGAGTTTCTATGCTCATGCGCAAAACACTACCATTACCGGAAAGGTGATCTCCATGGAAGATGGCGAAGCCTTACCTGGTGTGAGTGTAAAAATTAAAAACACAAATGTCGGTGTGACCACCAATGTTAATGGTCAGTATTCGATTAACGTTCCTGAGTCTGCCACCACCTTGGTTTTTAGTTTTGTAGGAATGACCCAAGAAGAGGTATCCATTCAAAACCGTAGTAATATTAATGTAAGTTTAGCGCCTGATATTCAACAATTAACTGAGGTGGTGGTGGTTGGTTTTGGTACTGAAAGCAGAAAATTACTTAAAGGTTCTGTAAGCCAAGTAAAATCGGAGCAGATACGTGATTTGCCTGTTGCTAGCTTAGATGGTGCTCTACAGTGGCAGGCTGCAG
>JAFIEW010000153.1 GCA_020832375.1 Cyclobacteriaceae bacterium | reverse complement strand
CAAGATTAGGCAACAAAAACAACTATTGAAATATGCAGACGGGCGGATGCTTACTTTTAATCGCACCAGATAGGAATTGAAATTAGCCCCGCACTTTGTTAAGTTGAAATTCTAGCTCGTCTTTTAATCGCACCAGATAGGAATTGAAATTGGTGACTTCGCATTACGTATGTCGTTAGGGAAGAATCTTTTAATCGCACCAGATAGGAATTGAAATTGTAGAGGTAATGACATGGATTCAGATATTCACTACCTTTTAATCGCACCAGATAGGAATTGAAATATCTTTAAGTATCTCATCATCAGCTAATAACTTGCTACTTTTAATCGCACCAGATAGGAATTGAAATAAGAAAATTTTAACATATTAAGGCCAATTGACACAAGCTTTTAATCGCACCAGATAGGAATTGAAATAGCGAAGGCGTTGAGGTTGTCGTCGACGATCAAAACCTTTTAATCGCACCAGATAGGAATTGAAATTAATGTTTTACACACCGACAAAGGAAGATTATGAGCCTTTTAATCGCACCAGATAGGAATTGAAATGTATAAGCGGAATCAAACCTTAGAAATTGAGGAGTCTTTTAATCGCACCAGATAGGAATTGAAATATTAAAGCCGTTGGCGCAGTCCTTCGGGGCGACTTTCTTTTAATCGCACCAGATAGGAATTGAAATTACGGATGAAGGGTATCTAAAAAATGGCGAGACGTCCTTTTAATCGCACCAGATAGGAATTGAAATTCCGTGAAGATTTGCACGATATTTCTCTCAATAACCTTTTAATCGCACCAGATAGGAATTGAAATAGGCTTTTCACTCAGGATGATAAATATGAGTTGAATCTTTTAATCGCACCAGATAGGAATTGAAATTGGTTTAAATATTCGCGTATTGTGAAATTTTTTGGTACTTTTAATCGCACCAGATAGGAATTGAAATAAATTCGACAAAAGAGGATATGCCACATTTACCATCCTTTTAATCGCACCAGATAGGAATTGAAATAGGCGTTGTAAATCTTTATTGGCCAGCGGGCACTCTCCTTTTAATCGCACCAGATAGGAATTGAAATTTTTGTACGGTTCGTACACTCAGAGTGTATGAACCGTCTTTTAATCGCACCAGATAGGAATTGAAATCAGTAAGTCCGCTATTAGAGTATTTGGATACATTTTCTTTTAATCGCACCAGATAGGAATTGAAATCTGAATATACGGAGCGCGCAGCTTTTGTTGAGCGTGGCTTTTAATCGCACCAGATAGGAATTGAAATCAAACAGATGCAGGTGCGGGTATAGTAAGATACATCCTTTTAATCGCACCAGATAGGAATTGAAATCAATGCAAATCTTACAAAAGAAGCAGTTAAGCTTATCTTTTAATCGCACCAGATAGGAATTGAAATTAGCCCCGCACTTTGTTAAGTTGAAATTCTAGCTCGTCTTTTAATCGCACCAGATAGGAATTGAAATAAGTCATCGAATATGATAGTTGTACCTCCTGCGGATCTTTTAATCGCACCAGATAGGAATTGAAATTTATGTGACAGGATATGAGGATGGGTTTGAGCGAATCTTTTAATCGCACCAGATAGGAATTGAAATCAAGATAACGACGGGTTCGGTGTAGTTGTGTCTAGCCTTTTAATCGCACCAGATAGGAATTGAAATGAGCTTAATGATACATTGCATAATAAAAAATTAGAGGTGTGAATTTGGTTGCCTATTCTTATATTGAATTAAACGAATAGAATAGAGAAATTTAATAGTGAAAGCCTCGTAGAGCTAGTTGATCGCTTTCCAACAGAGCAGTGTGCAAAGATTATTAAGCTAAAATTAAATTTGAGAATGGTTATATATGCCGTAAATGCATTCACACACAATATAAGCTAAGTAAAGATGGTTGGAGAAGGTGTAATTTTTATAGTACTACTGAAAGTCATACGGCTAATACGATGTTTAATAGGCTTAAACTTGGTGTCAGAAAAGCATTTTTCATTATGTTTGAAATGGCTAATTCTACTAAAGGAATGTCAGCAACTCAAATTAGCAAGCGTTATGAAATAAGCAGACCTACCACTCATTTTTTCATGTATAAAGTTAGAACGGTGATGAAAAGTAGTCAATCAAAGAAAGTATCTAGTACTGTAATAGTCGATGAATTTGTCCAAGGAGGAAAAGAAGTCAATAAGCAAGGTAGGAGTTACGATACAAAGAAAAAAAAGCCGTAATAGCTATTGAACTAACTGATTAAAGAAAAGTAGAGCGAGTTTTAGTAAATGGAATAGATGATTTTAGTGCCTCCTCATTACAGCAATTATTCGAAGCCTATATCGATAAAAACAAAGCAAAAGAAACTATGGATAAATTGAGAGGATATTAGCCTATTGCTTAGAAAGGCTTTAACATTACTCAACTTTTATCTGATAAGGATAAGGTCTTTAAATAGATACACACCATTATTCATCAATTAAAAAATAATTTACGCACTATCTATTCCTTTACGAGAAAAAAGCATATGCAAAAATACTTTGATGAATATTGCTTTAGATTTAACATATCACCATTTAAACAATCAATATTGCATAAATTTACTGAAAGAATGGTGAAAACAGAATCAAACACATGGATGCAAATAATGATAAGTAGTTAAATTATTACCTCAATAAATAGATATGCGTCTTAAAAGAGATAAGTTGTTAGGTTTTGTGAAGCCCTTTCTGAGCTAAATACATGCTTCCTATTTCTAACAGGGCTTCACCCTGTGCTTTGCTATATCGCACCCTCCGCACTTTTAATAATAATACTTCCTTTGAAACTTAAGAAGCAAACAAGCAGATAAGCAATTTAGCTGTAGCGACTTTTATACTTCGCCAGTAAATCTTTCATCATCACATAAAGTAAAACCAATAACCAAAATAAACTTTTTAAACCAAAGGTTATCCATGCAAAAAGGAATTTGAAAAAGCTGTACAACAGCTTCCAAACCTGTTTAAAAAACCAAAATATGATGAAAAATACACCTATGAAAGCTAAAAAATCCATCAAATCTTCATTTTACTTTTTCCAAGGCTTATTTTTCTGCCAATTACCAGCCATGATACATCCATAAGGTATAATCTCATCCACCACTTCACCAAGATTAAATTGATCAATCTGTGCTTTTACAGATGCTGCATCTTTATAGGCAGATGGCAGCTCACTAATATCAATATTACCAGAATAAAACCTAATATCTAAGCCCTTGGTCTCTCTAGCAAAAATAGCTTCATCAGATTCATCAAGATGTTTTTTTATATGGTAGCTTCTACTATAATTTCTACCAGCCCCATGTGGAGCAAAACCAAAATTGCTACTATTTTTTCTTTCTCGCATAATTAAAATTGGCTCCGCCATATTGAGAGGTACTAGGCGCAAACCTTGAAAGTCATCAGGCAAAAACTTGGCCTTCAAAGGTGTGGCGCCTTTAGCGTGATAAAATAAGTTTTCCTCTTTAAATATGAAGTTATGCTCATTCCAAAAATTTAAGGTAGCATCAACTCCTAGTTCATAGGAGATGCGTTCATGAATACTTTTATGGTTGAGCTTAGTCCAGTCTCTCACCTTCTGTAAAGCATCCCAATACTCTTTACCCTCGTCTTCATCGGAAGGAATCCAAGCATTGATCGGCAAGGTATCAGGAGAAATTTCTCTGCGAAATCGCTCAGCATTTTTCATCCCTTTTTGAAACAAGCGAGCTCCCAAGCCTCTACTGCCATGGTGGGTCACCAAGACGGTTTCACCCGTGTTACGAGAACGCCCAACAAAAAGAAAATGATTACCGTCCCCTTGGGTACCGAGATGATCCTGTGCCAGCTGCATACTTTTGTCATCAGATAAAAAAGAATTTTCCTTTAAGGATTTTTTCATATTGTCAGGTAGAAAAGCATTTGTATCATGAAAAACACCACCGAAATGCGTGTTTTCCATAGCGATATCAAGCACTTTTTTAGGAGAAACCTTGTCCAAAACACTCATCATCACAGAGCAACAAATATCCGATGAATGCATAGCCGGATGGATCGCATTTTCGGTAATCACTATCCCTCCAACAGGGATACTTCCGGCCGGACCAGCTGGACAGGCATCAGGCATGATGGCACCACCTACCACCGTTGGAGTCTGCATCAGCACATTCATATCACGCTTTACAATAGCTACATTTTTATGTTCTTCAGGGCTACTTACCTCTATATAAGTCTCAAAAGCAATGGGCCCGGGATGTAATTTAAAGGTTGTTGGGGATGCTGATTCCAGAAACTTTAATAATGCATCGCCACTAAGTTGGTGCTCATTTGCATAGTTGATTGCCTCTTTAAACCATCTTCCCGGGTGGTATCCCAAATCAATCAATGTCTTGCCTGTAATCATATCTTTAGAGCATTTAAATTTTCAATTTCCCTTAAAATTAAAATCATTCTACGCAATTATCTTGCGTAGATGATGAAAAATAGTAATATTCGCGAATGGCACATCATAAAAATGCACTTATTCGGTATCGAGTTTTGGATCGATGCTTTAGAAATAGGCAGAGAAAATTCAGCTTGCAAGATTTGGTGGACATCTGCTCGGAGGCACTTTATGAATATGAAGGAAAGGAGGAGAGCCTCAGTCTACGTACCATACAATATGATATTCAACTCATGCGATCAGAAAAAATAGGATATAATGCACCTATTGAAGTATATGAAAAAAAGTATTATCGATATTCTAACCCTAAGTTCTCAATTAATGGGCTTCACTTATCTGAAAAAGAATTAAAACCCCTTCGACAAGCGGTCAATACATTGAAGCAATTTCAACATATCGAAGCTTTCCAGCTCTCGCCCGTAATCCTTAAAAATATTGAAAATCAGTTTTCCCAATCAGCTAACAGTGCCAATTACATTCATTTTGAGCAAAACCAACAGTTAAAAGGACTAGAGCACTTTAACCTTCTTTTTGAAGCTATAGCAGATAAAAAAGTGTTGAGAATATCCTATCTTCCATTCAAAAGTGCAAAAACTAGAAAGCATACCTTCCACCCTTACTTTTTGAAAGAATATAACGGCAGATGGTTCCTATTAGGGATGTCTGGACGGATGGATAAACTAAAAATATTTGCATTGGATAGAATTCATACAATAAAAGAATCGAAGCATCAATACCTGCCACCCGAAAACTTGGATATCACCCAATATTTCAAGAATACCATCGGAGTTACGGTTAATCCTGAGATACATTTGGTTAAACTCCAGCTTACAGAAAACTTAGGAAATTATGTCTTGAGCAAACCCTTTCATCCTACGATGAAAGTAATTGAAACCTTAACAAATGGTTCTGTTATAATCAGCATTGAAGTCTGCGTTAATTATGAACTCAAACAGCTCATTTGTTCATTTGCGGAAGAAATTAAAGTTTTAGCGCCTAACCACTTACGAGAACAAATAATCAACAAATTAAACAAGGCGAGAGATCAATATGCTCATCATGACAAATTACATTAAAAGAGCTGTAACTTATATTACTAAAAAGAGGACTTGCTTAAAAAATTATACACGCATTCTCGGGTTAACGGTAATCGACCATTGGTACATATAGATCTAAAGGAATTGTAAAACTAAGCTGTTTAATAGTTGTACTACCTTAATGAACCGTCAATTATTAAATGCGAAATTCAAACCCCATGTAGTAAGGTCATAAAGAGCGATTACTTTATACTGTTTTTAAAAACTCACAGTCTTCACAAAAACCTATACTAAAAACCAAAGAAGTACTGTATTCTACTATGCTTTATTGAAGTAGCAAAGAAACTTCAGTTTGTGACGCTTCACATAATAGTGAAATAGCCTCTAAACCTGATTTAACCTAGTACCAATTTAACAATACTCCTACCTTAATGATCTGAACATGGTTAACTACTAATTTGCTACCTAAAAAACTAATCCTTAATGCTCCTTAATTCCTTAATGGTTGAGATTGAAACCATGAAGGTATGAAGAAAATGAAGTGTTGCTGATGAGCAGTGGCTGAGTGAAAGAATAGAAAAGATTCAGCCACAAAAAAAAACTCTCAGTTTTCGCTAAGAGGCTTGTATAAAGTCAGGCGAGGACTGCATCTCCTCTGTTTTATCATTGTACCTTCGGCGCTCTGTTTGTGATGCTTAACTCAACAGCGCCAATCCGAGAAGTACCCATTTCCTTTTCAGCTTCTGACTAACGTAAATCCAAATCTATCCATTAGGTTTCAATTGAAGTTCTTCGTTGGTTAAACCGAATT
>JAFIEW010000152.1 GCA_020832375.1 Cyclobacteriaceae bacterium | reverse complement strand
GGGTCGTTTTAGCAGCTTCAACAGCTACACTGCAAACAAGCGGATAAGCATATTAAATTTTTACCAAATCAAAATAGAAAGTTTTTATCATGAAAATTTGGATCAATCAAGAAGAAGTAATCAGCGAATGTCATCGCTTGTCAGATTTATTAAAATCGAAATCACTTTACGAAGTGAAAGGCCAAGCAATAGCCATCAATGGACGTGTAATTCCTAAAGCGGATATAGATAATATTGTGATCAGTGATGGCGACCGCATTCTAATAGTAAAAGCCACTCAAGGCGGATGAGAAAATTACAACTCATTTTAATTAGTGAAGAGCATCCAAAGCATGAGCAGATTAGAGTGTTCGAAGATTTTATTGAAGAATTAGGAGGTAGAGTACATCTCAGATTTCCGGAAGTCGCCGATAGTCATCAAAAAGAGTTCATTGAATCTATCGATCCTTCTTTAAGATCTTTTTTTAGTCTGCACCAATCTCACCATTTGGCAGAGGATTATGGAGTAGGTGGTCTTCATTTTAAAAGAGATGTTCATATGGTTCAACCATATATGGGAATAAGTTCTAAATCGATGTCAGGAAATGAAAAAAAGGAAGATTTACAATGCTATGACTACACTTTCTTGAGTCCAATATATAGTAGTATTTCCAAATTAAATTATAATCCCACGCTAAAAAAAGATGAAATGCTGACACTCTTGAAGCAAGCTAAGGAAAACAATATAAATATGGTTGCTCTAGGTGGTGTCAGAAAGCAGCACCTTCAGCAAATTTATGAAATGGGGTTTTACGGTGCTGCAATGAAAGGGTCCATCTGGGAGCTAAAAACTACAGCCGAACGAATTAAATATATAAAAGAATTGAAACGTATCAATGAATGCTTATGAAGGGAAGTTGCTATTATATCAGTCCTAATTTTGACAAAAAAGAAGATTTATTTGTCGATGCAGTGCGTATTTTTGAAGCGGGGTGCAAGATCTATCAATTGCGCATGAAGGGACTCAATTCGGAAGCAATGATGGAGAGAGCTAAACAAATAAGACGACTTACAACCAATTATGGCGTAACTTTTATTATTAACGATCATGCCGACCTAGCACTTGATGTAGAAGCAGATGGTGTGCATGTCGGGAGAAAAGACCAAGCTGTCAAGAGCATCCGAAGTAAAGTGCCAAAGCATTTTATAGTTGGCAGCACAGCCAATACTTTTGAAGACATTGAAAAGGTGAGGCATGAGGCTGATTATATAGGTTTAGGTCCTTTTCGTTACACAACCACCAAAGAAAAGTTGAGTCCTATTTTAGGTTTAGCTGGAATGAGAAATTTGCTTGAGCAATGTATAATGAATGGAATTTCATTGCCCATTTATGCAATTGGAGGAATTACAGATGAAGATATAGAGGATCTTGCTCAGATGCCGCTTAAAGGAGTTGCATTAAGTTCCTTTTTACATCAGCATCCCAACTCAAAAACCATTATTGATAAGGTCGAGCGCTGCTTTGGAAGTGTCGATCAAGTAGTAAACAGTAGCAACTAAATATAATCATGAAAGATATTTTACAGATAGGAGGTTATCAATTTCAATCTCGGCTATTTACGGGGACAGGAAAGTTTGCTAGCTATCAACTCATGTCAGATGCACTCCTTGCATCGGGTACAGAACTGGTTACGGTGGCACTGCGACGGGTAGATCGTAAGCAATCTTCAGAAGACTTGATGTCTTTTTTGGATACAGAAAAATATGCATTATTACCTAATACGAGCGGTGTAAGAACAGCAGAGGAGGCGGTATTTGCTTCAGAACTCGCTGCTGAAGCGCTTGGTACGAAATTACTTAAGCTGGAGATTCATCCTGATCCTAAGTATTTGATGCCAGACCCGATAGAAACTTTGAAGGCAGCTGAGGTACTAGTGAAAAAGGGCTTTACTGTATTACCTTACATTCATGCAGATCCCGTATTGTGCAAGAGGCTTGAGGAAGTAGGAGTTGCAGCGGTGATGCCTTTAGGTTCACCAATCGGCAGTAATAATGGTCTAAAAACAAGAGATTTCATAGAGATAATTATAGATCAGAGTAAGGTGCCTGTAATTGTGGATGCAGGCTTGGGTAAGCCTTCTCATGCAGCCGAAGCAATGGAACTGGGTGCTGATGCTGTTTTGGTAAATACAGCCATTGCGGTGGCTCAAAATCCAGTGGATATTGCGATAGCCTTTAAGAAAGCAGTAGAGGCGGGTAGAGCGGCCTATTTGCATGGAAATATGAGTACGAGCATGATTGCACAAGCGAGCAGTCCACTTACGAGCTTTTTGGACGCTTAGTTAATGCCATTAGGAGTTAAACAAGTTTCATCTTAAGAGCGCTAAGTTTTATTCAGTACGTTTTGGTCAGCTAGTATTATTGTTTAAAAAAAGGAGATGTTTTTATGGGTTCGTTTAGAGAAATATTTGATCAATACAAATACGAGGAGATTCAAGAAAGAATACTATCAGTAAGTGCATCGGATGTAAAATTATCGCTCAATAAATCGAAGCGGTCTGTTTGGGACTTTTTAAACCTTATATCGCCAGCTGCACTGCCTTTTCTTGAAGAAATGGCGCATAAAAGTAGAGCTACAACGCTCAGACGGTTTGGAAATAATATGCAGCTCTTTGCACCGCTTTACCTTTCTAATGAGTGCCAAAATATATGTACTTATTGCGGCTTTAGTCTCGACGTAGATATTCCACGAAAGACACTCAATCCTAAAGAAATACTCGCAGAGGTTGAGGTACTGAAAAAACATGGTTTTGACCACATACTTTTGGTGACAGGTGAAGCCAATAAGACAGTGGGAGTGAAGTACTTTGAAAAAGCTATTCGCCTATTAAGTGATCATTTTGCTCATATAAGCCTTGAGGTACAACCACTTGATACTGAAGAATATCAACAACTTATAGAAGCTGGCCTCAACACAGTTTTAGTTTATCAAGAAACCTATCACAAAGAGAATTACAAGCTCCATCACCCAAAAGGAAAGAAGTCTAATTTTTACTATCGCCTCGATACACCTGATCGATTAGGTAAGGCAGGTATTCATAAAATGGGCCTTGGAGCACTGATTGGTTTAGAAGACTGGCGAGTGGACAGCTTTTTCACTGCCATGCACTTAGAATACTTAGAAAGAACCTATTGGCGGACAAAATATAGTTTGTCATTTCCTAGGCTACGGCCTAATGCGGGGGGTCAGGAACCAAAACTAGCTATGAGCGATAGAGAACTGGTACAATTGATCTGTGCTTACCGACTTTTTAATGAAGATGTGGAGCTTTCACTTAGTACCAGAGAAAGTGAGTTGTTTCGAGATCATGCTTTCAAACTAGGCATTACAAGTATGAGCGCTGGCTCAAAGACTAATCCTGGTGGTTATGCCCAAGGAGAAGCAAGTCTTGAGCAGTTTGAAATTTCTGACGAACGATCTGTTGGTGAGATTTGTGAAATTCTCACTCAAAATCAATATGTACCCCTCTGGAAAGATTGGGATACAGCACTGCAAACCAAAAAATTATTCAATACATCTCAAGCTGAAAATTAGATGAGTTTAGCAAGGTATTCTCGCCAATTTATTCTTCCTGAGCTTGGGATGAGGGGGCAACAAAAGCTATCTCAAGCGAAAGTTCTTTGTATTGGAGCTGGAGGTTTGGGAGCACCTGTCATTGCCTATCTTGCCGCAGCTGGGGTAGGGCATATCGGTATTGCCGATGGTGATACGGTCGAGCTCTCTAATCTTCAGCGTCAGGTACTTTTCAAAGAAACGGACGTTGGTCAAAATAAAGCTGTTTGTGCTGCCAAGTTTGTTCATCAATTAAATAAAAATGTTGAAGCAAAAGCATTTAATAGCTTCATTACCAAAGACAATGTCTTTTCAGTTTTAGCTGATTTCGATCTAATTATTGACGGTTCTGATAATTTCGGCTGTCGCTATTTGATCAATGATGCTTGTGTGATCCTAAATAAACCCTTCATTTCAGCCTCAATAGAAGGCTTCGAAGGGCAATTAGGCATTTTTAATGATGGGGATGAGGGTGCAACTTATCGCTGTGTTTTTCCTGAGGCCCCAGCTAGCCAACATGCACCTACTTGCAGTCAGATCGGCGTAATTGGCCCAATTGCTGGTGTATTAGGCGGTATGCAAGCGCTTGAAGCCATTAAGTGGATTGGAGAAATTGACGGAATACTACGTAACCAACTTTTAATTTACAATGCGCTTCAACATCGACAGCTTTTATTGGACATCACCCCAAATCTTGAATACAAATCTATTCGTGAATTAAAAGGGAAAGAGTATCAACCAACTGAGGTGGAGATGAAGAATGATAACAACCTTGTGATTCCAATTAAAGCATTTGATCAAAAAGGAGTTGTGCTTGACATCCGTTCAAAAGAGGAAAGAGAGGCTTATTCGATAGGAGGACTTCATATTCCTTTAGAAAATCTTTCTGATAATATACATCAATTATCTGATATTAAAGGCATTATACAAATCATTTGTACTTCAGGTGCTAGAAGCCTAGAGGCAGTTGATTCCCTACAAAAATTGGGATTACATAATGCCAAAGCCGTTGAGGGTGGGCTGGGTGCCTACATTCAATGGAAGCTGATGAGATAGTGTTTTTAGGTATTCTATGCACTTGCTTATATAGTACCAAGGTCGACACATTCCAACGGGCACAAGCTTTACTTTGTTTTAGAAAATAACTTGCACAACGTCAAGGGGCTTATTTATTATTTTCAATGCTTTTACACAAAAAACAAATTATTTATCAAAAATAGTGAAATTGTTCGGGTTTAAGATTCAAAAAGCCAGATCCATACATTTTGAAGAATGGGTTTTAACTACTTTTGTTTATGAGCTTAGCACTAGCAAAACTTAAGTAGTTCTTGAGAGGTCACCATTCGTGTTTAAGTTATTTGTAAGCAATACGTATTATTCTCTTTAGTCTAAGATCTAATTTTTGACTATCCGTATTAGAAACTAAAATATCAAAGATTTTAATAATTTTGATTTCTTCAGACGAGAATCGGTAATCAAGAGCAATTCAGAATCCAATCTTATTTATTTTAGATGTCTTATGAGTTGGTAAAAAAGCAATTAAGAATGCACATCCACACTAACTCTTACCGATGCAAATATTATATGGTGGGGTATACTCCAAAACACTATTTAACATAATATAAATTATATAACAATTGAGAAATGCGGATTCAACTAATTATCAGTTACAGAATCCGCTGATGAATTGTTTTACAAACCCTCTGTGATCTTATTAAGGGCTTGATTCATTTTTTGAATCACCTCGTGATCTTCTAAACCATAATCGCTTGCAATAGCCTTCATGTTCGGATACCGGATTTTAAGGTCGCCAGATTCATCCTGATATAAATGAATCTTAAGTGGTAGTTCCATGCCAATATCAGGCGACTTTTGCATAAGTACTGTACCCGCCTTGGGGTTTCCAAACCCTATCACGTAGTTGGTATCCAAATCCATATTGACGCCATCAGCATTATCTTGATGATTGATTTCATAAAGTATGCTCAAATCATTGGATAAAACCCGATTTTTAATTTCTTTGATTGCTTCTTTGGCATCAATAGAAATGACTTGATCGTGAAATCTCTCCTGTGCGTTGACAAAAATTATCGGCAATAAAAATGATAAAAAGCTAGTGATAAAGATTTTCATGCTTGTGATTTGAATAGTTATCTAGATTATACTTCTAAAGAATAGATCCCATCTTAAGCTTCCTTAAAAAAGGTCCTATTGCATGCCCACTTAAAATGATCATGCATTATAATAATTGATATTGTTTAAGACGTGTTTTTGCATAGTATGTTATCAGTATCATTGGGCAAAAATGATTTCTTATTAAGAACCCTCATCTTGATAAAAATTAAGCAAGTCTTTATAGTTAGTATCAGGAGTTTGCTGATAACATCCTTAAGACGCAATGGAACATTAGATTGAAGGCAGTAATGTGGCGATATTAAATTTTTTGAAGGTAGACTATTCACAAAGTCACCCTATTATCAGACTTAATTAGGGTGTGCATAAAAACAGCTAAATTGTTGATAAATAAATCATAAAGTCTACACTTTATTTAAATACTTGCACCAAAATGTCTTAGATCGACATTTTGTAGCTTAGCCCCAAGCATTATCATAATTTGTGAATCGTAAGTGGTATTTATTTGAAAAAAGATTAAAAGCTTAAATTATGCTTCTTGAAACATATCATTTTTTTCATCAATTAAAACAAGCGAAGCTTTTGCCGCCTCGAATCTACAGTACTAGG
>JAFIEW010000014.1 GCA_020832375.1 Cyclobacteriaceae bacterium | reverse complement strand
TGAGAAATAGACAGCATGACTTAGCCCCGAAAGGGCGGAACAAAGTAACAAGCTGCTTCTTTTCAATGCGTATATCTATTGATGTAGTTATGCGGATAAGCATATAAATAAATCATGAAGTCTGTACTTTATTTATTTAGTGCACGGTTTTTAATCAAAAATAGTGAAAATGCTTGCTCGAAAATGTCTTAGATTGACATTTTGCAGCTTAACCCCAAGTATTATCGTGATTCGCAAATCGTAAGTGGTATATATTTGAAAAAAAATTAAAAGCTTAAAATAAGCTTCACAAAATATATCATTTTTCCCATCAAAATAAGACGAGCGAAGCTTGTGCCGCCTCGAATCTGCAGTACTTGGTACTTTTTAAGCAAGCCCTAACTAATATTTAGAGACAACCCTGATAATATGCTCGTTTTTGCGCTACGAAATAAGGGTTTGAGCCTAATGCCACAAAAGAAGCGGAAATAAATAAAAGAGTGAATGTGATTTTCTATATTTACACATGGTTTTTGAAGAGCTAATAACTTGCATAATCTATTGAATTTTTACTACGCTAACTTATTTGTTGTTTTAATAGTACTGGCGCTTTTTGGTATATCTAGCGCACACGCAACCCCTATTGCTAAGCAAGGAGTAATAGACCTGAGAAGTTTTCAAGAAGAACAGACCTACCCCCTTAATGGAGAGTGGCTGTTTTTACCTTCAGTATTGGCTAACAATAAGGAATTAAGATCACATCCAAACAAGCTCTACTTATCAGTTCCTCAAGGTTTTTCTGATTTAGAATCGCAAATTAGGGAAAAGATCCATTTTGGCACTTACCAATTAGCTATTGTACGACCTAAAAATATAGACGAGCTTTACATTTACCATCCGAATCTAAGAGCTGCGAGCAAGCTTTATTTAAATGGTCAGGAATTAAAAACTATTGGTTGGGTTTCCGAGAAAAAAGAATTATCAAAAGGAGGACGTGGCAAAAACATTACGGCATTAAAAAATCTGCGACAATATAGCGATACTTTGTATATCGATGTACAAATATCCGACTTCCACTCATGGAGTAGAACTGGAATTGATCAAGGTATAACGGTTGGGACTGGAGAAAAAATTTATCAAAATCGGCTAACGAGAAGTCTTTATCAGGCCTTCAAACTAGGATTTTTAATATTTGTTTTTTTATATCACCTCGTCTTATTCAGTCATAGAAATACAGATTATTCAATGCTGTATTACTCACTCATGGCATTTTTTATTTCCATAAGAGCCTTTATAATTGATGATAACCTTATCCATCAAATTGGACTTACCATAGGCTTTGAATATACAGTAAAGTTTGAGCTAGCCGCTTTTATTGTCGTGATAGGCATAGCAGGTGATTATCTAAAATCCCTTTTCAAAGTAGAGTTCGACAATATATTGAATAAGTATTATCCAAAGCTCATTTATTTAGGTGCGATTCTAATAATTTTTATCCCCCTTAAATATGCTGATGTTTTATATTGGGTACTACTTTATTCTAGCTTCCCTTATGCGGTTTATAATCTATGGTTATTAAAAAACCCTATTGAAAGAAAAGAAATGGGATCACGGACCATTTTAGGGTTTGGCATTTTAGTGGTCATATTTTATTTACTCACCTTATTATTAAATGATCCACAACTATCCATTCAAAATTACCTTTCGGAGTTTTTCATTCTGTTTTTTGTAATTAATGCTTTTGTTTTGGGAAGACGCTTAAGCAATTCACTTCGTCATGTTGAAAGTCTAACAATGAGACTAGAAAGCACAAATGCAAATCTGGAACAATTAATTTCCCAAAGAACAAATAAATTGGATGAAAAGACTCGCATATTATCCTATAAAAATGAACAGCTAGAGCGAAAAAGCAGGGATATGCTAGATTCTATCAACTATGCTAGAAATATACAAAAGGCTATTCTTCCAACAGCGGACAATTTAGATGAACACTTCGAAGATCATATGCTCATCAACCTTCCAAGAGACATTGTATCGGGTGACTTCTTATGGGTAAAGGAGTACGAAGATAGTTTAATTATCAGTTCTGTAGATTGTACGGGACATGGTGTTCCTGGGGCATTTATGAGCCTTATTGCACATGAACTTTTAAGTACAGCGGTCATTTCTGAACAACTTAAATCACCCGATCAGATATTATATTACATCAATGAACAAATAAAAAACATACTCAAGCAGGATAGTGGTAATAATAGAGACGGTATGGAAATGAGTATTGTAAACATTAATAAAAAGGAGGGTGAAATAGCATTTGCAGGAGCAAGGCACAACCTATATTATTACGACCAAGAGGATGGAATGCGGGTAATCAAAGGAAGCAGAGCGGGTATAGGTGGTAACCATTTAATAAAAAAGGTCGTTTTTGAGACACACAAAATTCAAGATAAAGCGGGGCGAAAATACCTTCTTTTTAGTGACGGATACCCTGATCAATTGGGGGGACCAAAAGGTAAAAAGTTTATGAGAAAGAAGCTCTTGGATATCTGCATGAAAATGGTCAATTCCCGCTTCACATGGCTAAAAATGCAACTGCTTGAAAGCCTCATACAGTGGAAAAATCTAGGAAATGAAGATCAAACCGATGACATAATCATTTTTGGGTTTCAGCTCTCCAAAGAGAAAACCAGCGAAATCATAGAAGATTAAACACAAACATGACTATCAACTATGGAGATGATCTCATACTTATCGCAGCCTTACCTTAGCCTTTAATTTGAATAAGTGGCTTTAATTGAAACTTCTAGCCAAATTTGAATCAATCCTTCACCTGAATCCATCAAAATATTTAAATCTCCTTTGTGGTGAAAAAAAGTAAACGCCAAAATAGTGGTATAATAGATTTGGTTGAGTGGTGCAACCTCCTAACAAAATTTGTAATTCGGTAAAATTAATTGTGAATCAACAGAATAAGCCTGTCAACATAGGCTTGAATTACTAAACATATTGTAATTTTGTAAAACCAAAGTCAGGTGATTTTGGTTTTGATTTCGAGAAAAAGAAATTTATGAAGAACATACGCAATTTTTGTATTATCGCACACATTGATCATGGCAAAAGTACACTTGCTGATCGCATGCTGCAAGTAACAGCAACCGTAAGCGACCGAGATATGGAAGCTCAGTTACTCGATAATATGGATTTAGAAAGAGAGCGTGGAATTACTATTAAGAGTCACGCTATTCAAATGGACTATAATTACAAAGGAAGTCCGTATATACTTAATCTAATTGACACCCCAGGGCACGTGGACTTTAGCTATGAGGTATCGCGATCTATAGCTGCATGTGAAGGTGCATTGTTGATTGTGGATGCTAGTCAAGGTATAGAAGCTCAGACCATATCAAACTTATATTTAGCTATGGAGCATGATTTAGAAATCATACCCGTGCTTAATAAGATTGATCTTCCTGGCGCACGACCAGAAGAGGTAAAAGATGAAATGGTAGATCTTTTAGGCTGTAATCGTGAGGATATCATTCATGCTAGTGGTAAAGAAGGCACGGGAGTACCTGATATTTTAGAGGCTATTGTAGAAAGGATTTCACCACCAAAAGGGTCGGAAGAAGAGCCTCTCCAGGCCATGATCTTTGACTCAGTATATAATCCATTTAGAGGGGTAGAAGTAATATTCCGTGTATTTGATGGGGTAATCAATAAGGGGGACAAGGTGAAATTTGTTAATACTGGCAAAACCTACGATGCTGATGAAATTGGGATTCTAAAGCTAAACCAAGTGCCTCAAAAAAATATTGGGGCTGGTAATGTGGGCTACCTTATTAGCGGTATCAAAGAGGCCAAAGAGGTAAAAGTTGGTGATACTATCACTCACGTCAATAGACCCTGTACCAAGACCGTTACTGGGTTCGAGAATGTGAAACCGATGGTTTTTGCTGGTATTTACCCAGTAGATACTACTGAATATGAAGAGCTGCGTACTTCCATGGAAAAGCTGCAACTCAATGATGCCTCCTTAGTATGGGAACCTGAAACTTCAGCCGCCCTTGGATTTGGTTTTAGATGTGGATTCTTGGGAATGCTTCATATGGAGATCGTGCAGGAGCGACTCGAACGTGAATTTGACATGACCGTGGTTACTACCGTACCATCAGTACAGTTTAGAGCCTTCTTAACTGATGACACTATGGTGACCATCAATGCACCATCGGACATGCCGGATCCTTCCAAGATAAAATATATGGAAGAGCCATTTATTCGTGCCCAGATTATAACAAAGTCAGATTATATAGGCCCAGTGATCTCGCTTTGTATGGAAAAAAGAGGTGAAATAAAGAATCAAGTTTTTCTAACTGAAGTTAGAGTAGAACTTACCTTCGAAATACCTCTTGCTGAAATAGTATTTGACTTCTTCGATAAGCTTAAGACCATTTCTAAAGGCTACGCCTCTTTAGATTACGAACTAATTGGATATAAAGAGTCCAACTTATCGAAACTTGATATTTTACTCAATGCCGAGAAAGTAGATGCCTTATCTGCTATTGTACATCGTGATAAAGCCTACGAATGGGGTAAAAAACTTTGCGAAAAGCTCAAAGAATTGATACCAAGGCATATGTTTGAAGTTCCTATTCAGGCAGCTATTGGAAATAAGGTGATCGCGAGGGAAACTGTAAGAGCTATGCGTAAAAACGTATTGGCAAAATGTTACGGTGGTGATATTTCGAGAAAAAGGAAGCTACTAGAAAAACAGAAAAAAGGTAAGAAAAGAATGAGACAAGTAGGTAATGTAGAAATACCTCAGGAAGCCTTTATGGCTGTTTTAAAAATGGATTAAGGATTCTTCCCTTTTTTAGAATGAGATATCTTGTTATCTAAACATGCAAAAGCCAAATGAATTGAATTCATTTGGCTTTTTTATTCAGTCGACTTGAGTCCTCATCCCAAGAAAAATTAAAAATAAAATACTACCACAGTAATGATAAATAGAAAACAACTGATGAGAGGCCAATAAAGCAAGGGTAATAATCGACGTTTATTTTGCCATAGGCTATCAGATTGTGGTTGGTTTTTGTAGAGTGTAGCAATAGCGCAAATCACAATGATCATAGCATACACAGCAAAATAATAATACTCTACATAAATAAGCTGTTGGATATCGAGCTGACCTCTTAGACTAGTATGTGCCAACATCAAAACGAAGAAAAAAGCTGCACTTAATTCAAGGACTCCCCAACGCGTTTTTTTATCTGTTTTGCCCACTTCGGCATAATCTTCACTTCGTGAATCACTGACCACAACGGTAAATAATAATATTAGCACCACGAAGATTGGAATGAAATTGGCGACGAAAGGACTTAAAAATACTCGCTTAATATAAACATTGTAGCTTAGCTCATAGTAGTCGTTGAAAGACCGATTGCTCGGACTGCCAAAATTACTATTGTACTTATTAGGGCGATAACTAAAGAAGGATTCATAAGCCTTCCAAGCGGGTAAAACAATGCTTTTTTGTACACCAGGTAGACTTCTAGGGTTAGTAATTTGATAAGCATCAAGGTCAGGCACTAACATTACGTTTTGAGTGATATCTTCAGGCCATATTTTAATGCGTATGTTTTGCCAATCGAGAGGATAATCTTCATAATTGAGCTTTTTACGAATACTTGCTCGGAAGTAATAGCCATAGGTAGTGTAATCAGCTTCGTTTACAACATAAGCCTCTTCTATTTCCATAAACTCTGGATTAGGCTCAGCTTCAGGAAATATAATACCTGGCTGAGTAAGCGTATCACTGTTTTGTATCTTTTGCCATACATAGCCACTAACCATGAAAGTATGCGCCTCCATCAATTGAATATGCTCTAAATGAATACCAGTGGGAATGTAACGGTAACCAAAGGATCTTCCTTTTTTACTTCTGAGACTATCCGTCTTATCAATAAAATTATCGAGTACTACCTTTTCCGTAATTAAAATATCCTCACTACTTGCGTCGTACTCATCTAGTACGGGTGTATCAAAGCTAAGTGACCAAATATATCCTATGCCAAATATGAAAAGAATGGAAGATGCGATGGATCTTGGCCAATAGCTAAAACTAGAAAAACAATTAACTAAAAAGATAATGCTCAATATTAGGGCAGTAATGAAGAGGATATTGAGTTGACGTAGCTTAGCGGTATTGTCAATCAATTCATCTTGAAAAAACATAACACCCGCTATCCAAGAGCTTACCTCTAATTTGCCAAAATAATACATAGATGGGGTGTTATTAATGGTGTTTTTAAACTTGAGTAGGGATAGTTCTTCACGAGTAGCTTCGCTAATCGCTCGGCTAAGCGCAAGAGAATCAATGGAGTAGCCCGAGTCGAATATGGTTCTACCTCTTAGTACCCAGCGATCAGTAGGATGATAAATGAACTTGCCTGAAGGAGAGATAATGAAGCCGTAGCCCGCTTTACCGAAGTCTATTCTCGATATTAATTTTTCTATTTCCTTAAAGGATACGTGTAAATATAGGTGGTCTCCCGCGTCATTGAGCTTCTTTACTAATTGTAGCTTAAGTGTTTTGGTTTTTTCACCATAAAATATTTCATCAGTCCATAGTCCTTGCTCGCTCGCTCGCTTCAAAAAATCTTTCGCTGTATGATCACCATTGGTGACGATAGAGTCACCACGCTTGTAATGATATTCATGTATCAGCTCTTCACTGGAAATATTAAAAAAGCCTACACCAAAAATATCCCGATGACTATTGATGGACGCTGTAAAGATATTTCTTCTACTTTGCTCACTGAGCTCATTGGTAGATAGTACTTGCGCTAAAGAATCTGCAAAAGCTTCTATCTGTTGAAACTCTGAGTTGATCCTATTTACAACTTCCTTGGTTTTGATCCGACTTCTCTCATCGGATGCATGCTCAAGCCTATCTAAAAAGCTGATGTAGTAAAAGCCTAGAAGGATAGTAATCGTTGTGAAAAAAATAAATAGACCGATAAATAGGTAGCGTATTTTCAAAATGGTAGCAATTGAGATATTGTTTTTTTAAATATAATAATTTTTTTAGTGGACTCAATTAAATTTTTGATTTCGCAGTTATGAAATTAAATCCCTGTTTAAGTGGTTTTACTCAATTTTGGATCGAAATTTATGCCTAAAATCGAGCTTCCATCAAATTCTATTTTAATAATTTAATACCTTTCGCTCAATGAAGGTAAACGCATTTTCAACAGGCAATGCCATTTGGTTTCACGAATAATCAATTCAAAAAATCATTAGATAAATATAGAATTTAACAAAAGCGGTCAGTATCTTTACCAAACTATCGTACTTAAAATACAAATATAAATTTTTAACACATGAAAAAGATTTTCTTTATTGCAATTACCTTAGTGTTAATCAACACTCAATTTTCAAAGGCTCAACTTTTAATTGGTGGTGGCTTAGATCTTATTAAGACAGATATCAATGCCATTGCTGATAAAATTCAGCTTGGGGTTGAAGCTAACTATTTTGTAGTTTCTCAGCTTTCCCTTACTGGTGGATTAGAAGTTTGGAGCGAAACAGGGCCTCAAATCGCCATTGGTTTTAGATATTATCCAATCAGCAATGTTTTTATTCGTTTTAGAGGTCTTGTGCTTCAAGATACGGATGTTGCCGTAGGTATGGGATATTCAAAAGGCCTAACTCGACATCTTAGACTAGAAGTAATGGGCGACTACTATGTGCAAGGTGGCGACCTGGGTGTAAGGCTGGGATTAGCCCGAATGTTCTAATCTTCTTAAAGAGTTAAACTGAGCACTGATCTTTCCTTAAGAAACAAAAAAAGGTCTCCCCTTACCAATAAGAGGAGACCTTTTTAATTTATTTAAATCTACCTTGTAGCATCTTTAGCTTTTCTTCCATGCTCATGGATTCTTCTTTTGGCTTTGACATGGATCTTTTTGCACCTCCTCCGCCAATATCTTTGTCTTTCATAGAAAGTGCAATACGCTTACGGTTAAGATCTACTTCCAATACTCTTACATTTACCTTTTGATTGACCTTTACCACTTCGGCAGGATCTGATATAAAGCGATTTGCCATTTCACTAACATGTACCAAACCGTCTTGATGCACGCCTACATCTACGAATGCCCCGAATTTAGTGATATTAGTGACTATTCCTGGTAGCTCCATCCCTACTCTGAGGTCCTCCGGACTCATTACCCCTTCAGAAAAGGAAAATGCCTCAAAGGTGTCTCTAGGATCACGGCCAGGCTTTTCCAGCTCTTTCATGATATCCTTGAGTGTCGGTAAGCCTATTTGATCATTGACATACTTGCTTAATTGAATCGTCTGCAGTAAGTCTTTTTTTGAAGTGAGCGTTTGTATATCGACTCGAAGATCCTCTGCCATTTTCTCTACTACATGAAAACTTTCAGGATGTACTGCGCTACTATCTAGTGGGTTTTCAGCATTGCTGATGCGGATAAATCCAGCCGCCTGCTCATAGGCTTTATCCCCTAGTCGGCTAACTTTTTTCAAGTCTTCCTTTTTACGGAAAGCTCCGTTTTCATCACGATATTTTACGATGTTTTTTGCCAATGATGGGCCTAAACCCGCAACATAGGTAAGAAGCTCTTTACTTGCGGTATTGATATCTACACCCACAGCATTAACACAGCTTTCAACTGTTTCATCAAGGCTTTTCTTCAACTGCGCCTGATCGACATCATGCTGATATTGACCTACACCAATCGACTTAGGGTCTATCTTCACCAATTCAGCTAAGGGATCCATCAGCCGTCTGCCAATAGAAACAGCACCTCTTACAGTAAGGTCATGATCAGGAAACTCCTCTCTAGCCACCTCCGATGCCGAGTATACCGATGCACCACTTTCGTTGACCAACATCACAGCTACAGAACTTGGCAAACCAATGCTTCTCACAAATTGTTCAGTCTCTCTACCTCCCGTACCGTTTCCTACTGCTATAGCCTCGATGTGATGCTTTTCTACTAAGTGCTTGATCATTGCTGCAGACTCAGCGATTTTTGATTGAGGCTTATTGGGGTATATTACGGTATCTTCTAGCAATTTACCCTGTTGATTAAGGGCTGTTACCTTGCATCCAGTACGCATACCTGGGTCAATGGCTAAAACAGCTTTTTCACCCAAAGGTGCCATCAAGAGAAGCTGTCTCAAATTATCTTTAAATACATTAATTGCTTCATTATCCGCACCCTTTTTACTTTCCATCCGCAGCTCTGTTTCTAAGCTAGGCTTGATAAGTCGTTTCCATGCGTCGCTTGATGCCTCAGCAATTTGTGATTGCCATGGACTATTACCATTCAGCACCTTCCCTTCTATCTTGCTCACCGCTGTATCACCATCAGGGCTTACATCAAGCATTAAAATAAGTTCCTTTTCGCCACGCCTAAGTGCAAGCATTTGGTGAGAAGGTATGTCTTTCACTCTTTTACTGTATTCAAAGTAATCTTTATATTTTTGTCCCTCTTCTTCTTTGCCTTTCATCACTTTGGCGGTAAGTATCGCATCTTCGAAGAAAAAGCCTCTTAGTTGCTCTCTCAGTTCAGCATTTTCATTGATTGATTCAGCTATAATATCGCGCGCGCCCGCCAAAGCCTCTTCCACACTACTTACTTCCATTTCTTCATTAACGAAAGCGGCTGCTGCTTCTTCAGGTGTATCCCCTCCTTGAGCCATCATCAAATCAGCTAAAGGCTCGAGTCCCTTTTCCTTCGCTTTCATAGCACGGGTTTTACGCTTTTTCTTGTAAGGCAGGTAAAGATCTTCTAGCTTAGTCATGGTTTCGGCTTCCATGATCTGCTTTTCTAGCTCTGGGGTTAGCTTACCTTGCTCCTCAATACTTTTAATAACGCTCTCTCGCCTTTTATCCAATTCTTGTAGTCGCTCCCATTGATCACGAATACTTGTGATTTCTACCTCATCTAAGCTGCCTGTCTGTTCCTTTCGGTATCGCGCAATAAAGGGCACCGTGCCTCCTTCTTCCAACAATCCAATCACTGCACCTACATTGGCAGCACGCAAGCTCAAAAGCTCTGCGATTTTTTGACTATAATCTCTCATAATTTATATTAATTCCGATCTTTTTTTTTCGAGGGATGAGCAACTGACTCACCTTCATGCTAAAAATGAAACCGAACGCAAAGTAAAGGCATGGCACCCAATTTTAAAAACATTCTACAAAAAGCATTAGACCAACTGAAACCCAATAAACAGTACGTCATCGGTTTGTTCCTCCGCTTTTTTCCAATTATGAAAATATTCACGATAGTAAACACCTTGTTTGGCAAGTGGCTTGCTGGCATTGGCTACTAAGTTGTATTTCAACTCTTTAACCATTAATTTCTTATTTTTAGGCCCACCAAATTGATCTGCATAGCCATCTGTAAGCAAATAAAGTATGTCTTCTTTTTGTATTGGGATAAGGTGCTCACTGTAGGGATGGTTGGAAGATTTCAGCTTTTCTCCAATCGGGTCACGCGAGCCTTTGTATACTTGCAAACTTCCTTCACGATAGATCCACAAGGGTCGCTTAGCCCCAGCAAATATAACTTCCGATCGGCGTCGATCTATTTTACATATTGCCACGTCCATACCATGCTGCTTATGCGAATCGTTTATCAAGCGCTCACAAACCTTTTGATCTAGTCCTGTCAATATTTCTGCAGGACTTGTAATTCCTTTCTCAAGAACCAATTGATCTAAAAACGAATGTCCTAAAAAAGTCATCATCGCCCCCGCTACACCATGTCCAGTACAGTCGGCACATACCAAAAGATCAATATCATTATCTAAGTTTGCAAACCATAAAAAATCTCCTGAAACAATATCTTTAGGCTGGTACAAAACAAAAGAGGATGGATAGCGAGCTTGAAATTCTTCAATTTTAAGGATTGCGGTTTGTAAATTACCCGCATAGTGCAAAGAGTCAGTAATTTTTTTATTTTTATCTTCGGTTAGCTTAGTTTGCAGATCGAGCTTTTGGTTGATCTCCCTAATTTGACGATTTTGAATAAACAATCTTTCATTGGCTGCTTTTTTGAAATTATACCGCCTGTATATAAATACTGAAAGAATAATCAATAAGGCAGAAACTAAGCACATCCATAAGAGCAAGTTTCTATTATTTTTAAGCTTCAATTGGTTGATTTCCGCCTTCTGACGCAGTAGCTCTAGCTCATTTTCTTTTTTTTCGAGGTCGTTGGTGAATACGAGATCTTCTATTTGTCTATTTGCACTTTCTTCATAAAGTGAATTCAATAATTTTACATAAGACGAAAGGTAATAATATGCGGTAGCGAAATTATTTTCAGACAAATAGGCCTGGGAAAGCCGTTCAAAAAGTCTCAACATCAATCTAGCATTGATCAATTCATCAGCAAGCGATAAAGCCTCCTCCCAATCAGCAACGGCTTTATCTTTATCGTCATTTTTATAAAAAACATCTCCTCTGTTCAATCGAGCGGTTAGTAAATCCTCACGTCGGCTTTTTGATGAATTAATCAACTTATTGTAATAACTCTCTGCAAGACCATATTCCTCTTTCAAGAAATATAAGTTACCCATATTGAGGTAGATATCTTGGAAATTATCCAAATCATTTTCCTCAATCAATGCTAACCCTCGATCAAAGCGTGCTTTAGCTAACTCATAATCTCCCATCTCAAGATACAAACTACCTAAATTATTCAAAAGTGCTACCTTATCAGCAATAAGGATATGCTTTTGAAAAAATGCGGCGCACTCCAAATAAAAGGATTCAGCTTTTTTCAAGTTACCACTTTGTAGATAAACCGTGGCTAGGTTGGCTTTTACACGCATGGCGGCAGTATCCATCTTCAGTCTGGCATATACCTTTTCGGCTTCATAAAAATAGCTAAGTGCTTTAGCATGATCGCCTGTATTGCGATAAATGATACCCAATTGGTTAGCACTTTTAGCTAAAGCCTCATTATAGTTCAGTTCGCTTGCTGACTCATATACCCAATACATGATTTCGAAGGCATCAGAGGCGACGGTAAACTGTTCTAGTTGAAAAGTAGTATTAATGCTATCGATTTGCGATTTCGAAAAACTGAGTCTTTCTTGTTTTGTATTAGCAATGACATATCCATATTTACCACAAAAAATGAGCATTCCAAGAGTTAACGCTAGCGAAAGAAAACGCTTTTGAAAAACGCTCAAGATACTTTGCAAAAAACTCTTTCTATAAGGTTGGTAACAATTCATCATATTGATATAAAAATAGTGCCTACATCAATCAATATACCTTAAAGATATATTTTTATTCGATGAAGGCCCCAAAAAAGAAAACTGTTGACAATTTACGTAAAAGCACTTGTATTCAAACTTGAATTAGATTTTTACAAGGCATTAGCATAGGTAACCTATCTATTCATTAATAAATACTTACAGTATTGCCAACTTACCCCCTCATTCCACGCAATATAAATCAAATATAGAGATAAGCCCAATAGATTAAAAGCAACTGCAACGGAAGGCGCAGAGCAAGAAAAATGCGAGGTGCCTTTCGTGGTATATGCTTTTGGTACATGTATAGATTAGATGGGAAGACAGCAATCAACAGCAAAATAATGCCAAGAGCCGAAATACTTCGTGTAGATTCGAAAAGCAATCCTAGTCCTAAAAGCACTTCTGCGAGGCCTGCGAGTGCATTCATAAGCTTAGGTTTAGGGATATAAGGTGGAATGATGGGGATATATACCTTCGGCATAATAAAATGATTGAGTCCTGCTGCGATGTAAATTACCGCCATGATGATGAGATCGGTTGTCATAATACAATATGGTTTTACGAAAAATAATGATTGAGAACCTTAACTCAAAGATGTTGAGAAATAAGGTAAATGATTTGAGCTGATTTCACCAAGTCACGGATACTTGCCCACTCGTCGGGGTAGCCTCTTCTTCCGCCTCTAGAACTACCAAGGCCCACCGCAGGTATATTCATGCTAATAGGGATGTTCATATTAGATGAACCAGCATTGGATACATTGGGCGGTCTTTGATGGAGAAACTCTGATAGCCTAAGGATCGTTTGTACTTCTTTACTTTCTTTAAAACCAAGAATCTGCCCTCCTGGTGTGATGGATTCCTCCGTGATTGTAAAGCTTACACCTTCGTTATCAGTCTCCTCTTCAAGAATATTGCTTACTTCAGCAAGAACCTTTTCAACCAAGTGAGCTTGCAAACTACGAATATCGAGACTAAACCAGGCATTTTCTGGCTGATGATTAAATACGCTGCCTGCCTGAATTTTTGCAATATTAATAAAGGTACGCTCCTCTTGATATTTTTCAGGATAGTCAAGGTCTAGTATGCGTGCTACCGCTTTTGACATAGCACGATTGACATGCTGTTTATTTCCTCTTAAAGTGTGAGCCCCCCTACCGGATAAATCTATGCGGTACCAATGTATGCCTAGACCACCATAACTCACAGACGTGGCTGAGCCTAAAAGGTCGATATAGAAACTTGGAGTATCCTCGTACTTTTTGACTAAAGCCTTCATTCCTTGAAGACCAGTTTCCTCTTGTGCTACGGAAGCAAATACCCAAGTTTTATCAGGAACAGCCTGAGCTGCTTTAATTTTGATAGCTGCATGAATAAGAGCTATCGTGGTGAGAGAGGTATTCATACCTGGAGCAATAAGAGAGTCGCCTTTAATTTGAAATTCACCTTGATTAGCTGCTTGATAATCTGCAATTTGTTTTAAATCATCGAGGGTAGAGACGACAACAATGGTACTATCAGATTTACCTTTGAGAGTTGCGATCACATTGGGTTCATCAGTCATTTGAAGTGCGTCTTCATCCCACCCCAACTCCAACCAAAGCTGATATACTTCGGATGCCCTTTGGTGCTCTTGACCAGAAGGACTTTGTATAGAGCCAATGCGCACCAAATTATCTATCATTAATTCCTCATCCCACTGCACTTGATTAAGTGTCTCATAGAGATTATTTTGAGCTTGGGCAAAAAGAATAGCGGGCAAAAGACATAAAAAAAAGGATACGAGTATCCTTTTTTTCATTCGCAACCCAAAAAATATTTTACTTGATAATGCTGTCATGCTACTCACTTACTGATTGATTAGATACTGCTTCTTTCTCTTTGAAGGTAACTAAATCGCCATCTTTTAGGCGTTTGCTCACCGCAAAGTAAGGCCCTACTACAATTTGATCACCTTCCTTCAAGCCTTCGATGATTTCAATATATTTAAAATCGCTTAACCCTGTCTTCACCTCCACTTCTCTCACTGCATCTCCTTCGACAAGAAAAACAATCTCTTTAACATCATCTTGTTCAGCGGCCTCATCATTATTATTTTTTTGACGGGTGGTGACAGCTGCTAAGGGTACTGAAAGCGCATTTTCTTTAGTTTGCGTGATGATTTCAACACTTGCTGTCATACCAGGCCTAAAAGGAAAAGGCTTTGCTGGTGTAACCAATTCAGCATAAGTCTCAGGTAAGATACGAATCAAAACCTCAAATTCAGTCACTGACTCTGCGGAAGCTTTTTGGTTAGCCGTATTAGCGATTGCTGTTACAATACCTTTAAACTTTCTTCCGCTGAAAGTATAGCTGTCTACATCGATGATGGCAGTATCACCTTTAGATACCCGAATAATGTCATTTTCATTAACATCAACCTTAACCTCCATTCGAGAAAGATCAGCGATACGAAGCATTTCCGTACCCGCCATTTGGCTTGTACCTACTACTCTTTCGCCTTTTTCGACATCGAGCTTACTAATTACACCTGAAGATGGTGCATAAATCTGAGTGAAGGTAAGATTTTGTTTGGCTTCATCTACAGAGGCTTGAGCACTCTTAATCAAAAACTGCGTTGCTTCAAGGTTGAGCTTTGAAGAATTTAGTTCTTCTTGAGCAACTTTGTAGTCAGCTTCTACTTGTTCGTACTCCGCTGTAGAAATCACATCGTCCTCATACAGCTTTTTATTTCTCTCATAGCTAAGCTTAGATCTTAAAAACTGAGCTTCTACTGAAGCAAGTCTTGCCTTTGCCTCCATCGCATTGGCGCGATTTTGATCCAGTGCTGCCTGCGACCGAGAAAGAGCGGCGATATAATTATCATCTCTGATTTTAAGTAATAACTGCCCCTCACGAACAGAGTCACCTTCCTCTACATTCAGCTCCATAATTTCACCAGGTACATCGGGGCTAATTTTAATTTCACGCTCGGGCTGTATATCACCTGAGGCAGATACTTTTTCGACAATGGTTTTCTTACTCACCTTGCCAAGATCAACTGAGATCTTAGGTTCGCCACCTATTATCCCTGTTCTTTTAGCAACTACAGAAAAAATAATGACTGCAAGGATGAGACCTATGGCTATATATAGCCCTTTCTTTGATGATTTTTTATTGCTCATTTTCAAATGTTAATACTTCCCCTTTATAGAAATTGACGAGTTTTATCTTAAATATATAATCATATTTGGCTTGTATGAATTCTGTTTCAGCATTGTTAAAGTTTAATTTAGCCACATTAAATTCTACAGGGTCGATATCTCCCGCATCAAATCTTTTTTTGCTCATTCTGAATGACTCTTCAAATGCTTCTACTTGATTTTTAGACGCAAAATACCTTTTCTCGGCTGCTCTTACATCAAGATAGGCCTGTTCTACAGTCTGTCGAAGTCTAAGCATTTCCCCCTTCTCAGCAAGTTTAGCATTGTCTAGGCTAATTTTACTTCTTTCGATATTGCTTTTGACCTGCCAATTGTTGAAAATTGGAATAGAAAGATTCAATCCAGCAAATCGGCGTAAGTTGGTATTTAGTTGGTTATAGTAGGTGTTTTCAACAAATTCAGTAGGCACAGCCTGTGCATTAAGTGATTCAACCAATAGGGTTTCTCCTCCCACACTAACCGTACCAATAGGTGGGAAAATTCTCTCTACAGGTGCACCTTGCCGCGGTATAAAATCAGGAGCTACACTAGAATAGTTGGTAACTAAACCAGCATTTAAACTTAAAGTAGGATACCTTGCGCCCTTTGCGATTTCAATATCTTTTAATGCACTCTCCACATCATATTGTACCTTATTTACAATCGGTTGGGTATTAACCGCCATTTGGTAGATATCATCTGACCTTTCATTGATAAAAGGATTAATCTCAGGGATTTCTATTTCAGGAATGACAATTTCAAATGGCTCATCGAAAGGAATCATCAGCAACTGCTTAAGATCCAAAAGAGTAAGGTCTCTATCATTTTCAGCATTAATTACTGCTAATTCATCATTGGCTTTTTGAGCCTTAAGCTCTAAAAAGTTAGCGCGAGGTACTGCGCCAGCATCATATAGTCGCTCTGTCCTCCTCAACTGTAGCTCTGTTACTTCCAGCCGAAGACGTGTGTTTTCAAGTAGCTCCTGATTGAAAAGCACATTAGTGTAGGCAGTAATGATGTTTAAGATAATTTGGTTTTCTACATTTTCCACTTCAAACCTGCTTGCTTCAAGTTCAAGTAAATTTCTTTTTATCGTATTTCTCCGTCTACCTCCAGCATAAATGTCTACTCCAGAGTTAATCGAGTAGTTTTGAGAGTTTATTGATTGGTCTTCAATGATGTTAGTGAAGGGGTTGATCGTTCTACCGACATTGTAAGTAGTTCCTGCACCCATATTTAAAGAAGGTAACAAATCCGCTTTAGACTGAGTTAAGTTGATTCTTGCTCCTTCTATGCCTAACTTAGACTGCCTCACCTGAAGGTTATTCTCTTTGGCATATTCGATGCACTCTTCTAGCGTCCAGCTAGTTTTACCCCCTATGGGTGCTTGAGCGAAAGAATAATTACCCAAGGCAATGAAGAGAATGAGAAAAATAGTAGATAATGTTTTGTTCATGAATTGATGATTATGCGTTTTAAAGATCGATATCTGGGATATAAATAACTTCCCTCACCCAATCCAAATTTTTGATATATTCTAGACTCACCGCTTTAAGGCCTGAGTCCATTTCGAAGACAAGGGCGGCCAAGTCATTTTTACCTTTTCTCGTTACGCTGAGCGTGGCGATATTGCAATTATCATTGGCAAGTACGCTTGATATATATGAAATACTTCCTTTCATATCTTGTGCTTTGATAATGAGAGTGTGCAATCGTGCGCTAAAATTGGCTGTAAAACCATCTACCTCCGCTACATTAATCACCCCTCCACCCAAACTCTCCCCAAGTACTTCTACCGATCTATCTCTCTTTTTCAGCTTTATTCTAATGCTATTCGGATGGTAAATTGATGCATTGGCAATAGATTTAAAGTGATACTGAAATCCTTTTTCTTTTGCAATATCAAGAGCGTTTTTGATGTCTCGATCATCGGTTTTCATATTGAGAAGGCCTGCAATCACTGCCCGATCACTACCATGACCTTGATAAGTTCTAGCGAAAGAGTTGTAAAATATGATATCCGCTTCATCAGAAACCTCACCCATAATTTTAAAAGCGGCTCTAGCAATTCTTACTACCCCTGCTGTATGTGAGCTTGATGGGCCAATCATTACAGGACCAATCATATCAAATACACTACTTCTATTTCCCATGGAATAATTTTTTTATTGAGAAAATGCCGCCTCTTATGTTAAGCCAATCTTTTGAAGTCCTTATACTGATAAATCAGTGCATCATTCCAAGCAAAAATTAAAAGAATAATGATTAATATTTGAATTTAGACTACTCGACTGAGTTAGTAAGAAACGGCATCTACTTATTACAAATGAATCAAAATTTTTATAAAAAAATCTATTTTTAGTAACCAGCAGCCTGACCATCTTTTCGGGACTCAGAAGCACCGTAATAAACCTTATTTACTTCATCCCACATTATAGCCTGATATCCGCCATAAGGACCAACGGTGTAGGCTACTTTATGGCCTTTACCTATGAGTGATCGTACCGTTTCATATGGAAATCCGCTTTCTAAATAAAGGGTGCCTCCGTCAGTCATTTTCTCGCCTGTAGGCTCTGATGAACCATCGTGATAGATCCTTGGAGCGTCTCCAGCCTCTTGTAGGTTCATTCTGAAATCGACCATATTGATCACTATTTGTGCATGACCTTGAGGCTGCATGGCACCACCCATCAAACCAAATGAGATGTAAGGACGACCCTCTTTGGTGATAAAGCCTGGAATGATCGTATGAAAAGGACGCTTCCCTGGCTCGTACGAATTGTAATGGCCTTCTTCTAAAGTAAACATCTCGCCCCTGTCTTGGAGCACAAAGCCCAACCCTGTAGGTGTCATACCAGATCCCATACCTCGATAATTACTTTGTATCAGTGACACCATATTACCGTCTTTATCTGATGTGGTCAAATAAATGGTATTGTCAGATTCAAATTCTCCGGCGGGGAACTCTCTTGCAGCCCTATTCTCATTGATAAGCTTTCTTCTTTCATCAGCATACCTATCGGAAATGAGCCACTCCACAGGGTTTTTATTAAAATCAGGGTCTGCATAGTACTTTGCTCGATCTTCAAAAGCGAGCTTTTTTGCCTCAGTAAATAAATGTACATATTCCGCAGATGACCACCCCATGCTAGCGATATCGTAAGCTTCTAACATTTTAAGAATCTGCAATGCGGCTATTCCCTGTCCGTTGGGTGGTAACTCCCATACGTCATAGCCTCGATAATTGACAGATACTGGTTCTACCCATTCTGAATAATGCTTCTCCAAATCCTCCTCTGTCAGAAACCCTCCATTTTCTTTAATATATTGTGCTATAGTTGACGCTATTTCACCTTTATAAAATGCATCCCTACCGCCCTCACCTATTTTTCTTAAAGTATTCCCTAAGTCAGGGTTTTTGAAAACCTCGCCTTTCTGTGGAGTTTTACCATTGGGCATATAGGTTTCTTTAAAATTGGGATATTTAGATAAAAACCGACCACTTCTCTCTAAATAGTAGGCGATCAATTCAGTGACTGGAAAACCTTTCTCAGCGTATTCTATAGTTGGGCTGAGCAACTCATCCATTGGCAGTATACCAAATTTATCGTGTAGTTCAAACCAACCGTCAACGCATCCAGGTACTGATACAGGCAAAGGTCCGAAAGCTGGAATTTTATCAAGTCCTTCATCAATAAAATATTGACGGCTAAGGCTCAGTGGCGACCTGCCACTAGCGTTGAGCCCGTGAAGTTTTTGTGTTTTAGCATCCCATACGATGGCAAATAGATCACCTCCAATGCCATTACCAGTAGGCTCCATGAGGCCTAAAGCGGCATTTGCTGCAATGGCGGCATCAACAGCACTTCCACCTTTTTTAAGAATATCTAGTGCGATCTGCGTGGCTAAGGGATGACTCGTAGCGGCCATACCGTTTTGAGCAATCACCTCTGACCTAGTAGCAAATACTTCACCTGTAATCCTATCTTGAGCCTGTAGCAATGAGTCCTGCATCAAGAAGAATATAGCAATCATGATAAGTAGCGTTTTTCTCATGTTTCTAGTTTTATAGTTTACAATTCAAGTTCTAGCAAATCCTATTAATTATTAGCTGAAAATTTGATCCGCTTTTAAATCAATCGATCATCTATTTAAGATTTTTATTTGCCAATCAGTTATTTACTAATTTTAAAAATTGAACTTAGACTATTATAAGGCATCAAAAAAGAAGAATGTTAGGAACGGAAAAATAGAGTGTTTACATGGAAACTGAAAGTAGGTAATAAAGAAGGTTAGATTTCCTATGTTAATAGAAGGTCAAATTAAAAAAGCTTCTCGATGCATCGGAAACATCGAGGCTGCACAAGCTTCGCTTGTTTTCTTACAATAGAAAGATAATCAACTTTAAGTAGCTCATTTTTCTCTGTTGATCATTTTTCATGTTAATACAAATTCGATTAATGAATCAAATTTGCAGTTATGCACCATAATGATATTTTAAAAAGTTTGAGGAAAGTTTCTTGTTAATGACTACACTTAAAAACCAAGCACTTACAAACTGAACTCCTATTTATATCTATTTGAAAGTAAAATAATTGACTGTCGTTAAGCAACCCCCAAATAGCAAGATCTTAGCTTCTATATATATGAATAAGGAAAAATATTTTCAACCTACATTTCTGAATAAGAATTAAACACAGGATAGATAGATAGAGAGGCAATACCAGGAATTATTCTAGACACTCTTGAATTAGTTTAAAAAAAATTTGAACCCCATATTTGGTAATGTTGTCTGGCCAATCATAAGTATCGGCATGAAGCTGGGGGGTGTCATTTCCAGCGCCTAAACCAAAAAATGCTGAGTTGAACTTAAGACTAAACTGAGAGAAGTCTTCTGACCACGGCATTGGGCGTTCTCTCTGTTGTGTGTGGAGTCCTAGTTTATCCGCAGCGTTTCTTACCTTCTGCAGAGCATTATCATCGTTTCTCAAAGCCGGAAAATCTTCACAATAGGAAACACTATATTTAAGCTTTGTACGATCGGTGATTTTTCTAAGTCCGCTTTCTATATCCTCGGTGAGTTGATACATCCCTGCATTAGTATAGGTTCTAAGAGTAAGTGCATAAGTAGCTAGTCGGGGGGTAATTCCAAAATCCAAATCTCCCATTTTAATATAAACAGTAGTGATCATTTTGAAATCATCACCTCTACCATCTACATGGTTGAGATCGTTGAGCATTTGAATAATTTCTTGAATCCCCTTGATTGGTGAGTTACCTTTTTCTGGCTCCGCTGCATGAGAGGTGTGCCCTTTGAGTTGTATGATCATTCCTCTGGAGGCGGCTGCAAAATGGTTTTTCTTTAAAATGATCGTTCCATATTCATAACCGGGTATATTGTGCAATCCGAAAATAAAATCAGGATTAAAATCTTTAAGCTTCTTATCTTCAAGCATTGCTTTAGCACCTTCTCCTGTCTCTTCAGCTGGTTGAAATACTAAGCTTACCTTTCCTTTTTTGATAGGTTGTTTGATCAGTAGGTAGGCTAAGCCTAGTAATATTGTAGTATGCCCATCATGACCACATTTATGAGATACACCTTGATTTTGAGACTTGTGAGAAAAAGAATTTTCCTCATTGATTGGCAGAGCATCAATATCTCCTCTGATGGCAACATGTTTACCTTCACTGCCAGAATCATAGGTAGCCACCAATCCATACCCCCCGACTCGAGTAATCACCTCTTTAAAACCGTAACTTTTAAGTCGCTCTAAGATAAACTCAGATGTATGCTTTTCATTTCCTGAAACCTCAGGGTTACGATGAAGATAGTGTCTAATCTGCTGAAGGGCAGATTCATCAATGGTAGGTATGCTCATATCTCAAAAAAAAAATGTTTAAATCAAAAACGAAGATAAAAAACAATCCTTACAAACAAGCACGCTTTTGGTAAGAACCCCTGTTGCTTCAAAAAGTTATTAAATAATTCATAACAAGCATTGAAATACCTTATGAAAACTATTCAAAATACAAAGTATTGAATAGTTATAATCCATATATGCTTTATCTTATATTTTGATTAGGAGCTCTTTAAAAGCTATATTTCCAATATATTAGCTATTACCTCCTTTATTAATTGATACACTAAAGAATCAAATGAAAAACAAGGAACTTCTATAATATTCGTATCTGCAAGCTAAAAACTGATTATAGGATATTAATCGATTCTTTTTTCGATATATGCACTATTGAGTACCTGTAAAGCCCCCATATATTTTAATTTGAACGAAATGAGATCACCCACTTTATACTTTTGAACATTTTCACCCAAATCTAAGATCAACATATCACTACTAGCACCAACAATTTCAAAGTCATAGTCATCAATAATAAGATATTTAGGGTCAATATCAAGTAGTCCTAAATCTAAGATGGCTCTATAAGAGGTTTTTCCATATAAGCTTTCATCTATTTTCATGATTTCTCCTTGAGGATTGGCGGCTAGTTCACCAATAGGAACCATCGGTTTTTCTGTTATCTCTATGATTTCTGTAAAAAGCTCAAATACATCAGGTTTCATTCCTTCAATTAATTCTTCGGTGAAAAGGTTGGTACCGAAATAAAGCGTCTCTCCTATTCGAAAATGATTCACCCCTCTGGGTATTTGTTTGTTAAGAATAAGGGGAATAGTGACAGACGTTCCACCTGAAATAAGGGGAATCTCTCTGTTAAATTTTAATTCAATAATCTGCTTGTAAAGAGACAATTGTACTAATTTATCTTGGGAAGGCATTACTCCATGAAGGCAGTTGAGATTAGTACCCAATCCGATAATTTCAAGATTAGGTAATTCAAAGACTTTTTCATAGAAGGACACAAGATTATCACCCATTACACCTTCGCGCAAATCCCCCGTTTCGATCATAATGATTGCTCGATGGACTTTATCTTGCTTTTTAGCTTCGTCGGAAAGCATCTGTAAGGTATGAAACTCAGTATTCATACTGATATCTGCATAGCGTACAATATCTGAGATACTTAGCTTTGCAGGCGGTTTAATGTAGACCGTTAGGGTGTCAGGGTCTATCTCTTTGACAATTTTTAGATTACTAATTCGAGAATCGTGAATCTCTTTGATGCCTAAATCGATCACCTCTTTTATATAATGTCGATTACCACAAAGTAACTTAGACACGATGCCCCATTTAAGTCCGTTGGACTTAAACATCGTTTCTAGAAAGTTGTAATTATGATGTAGCTTATCTTTGTAAAACTTCAAATACGCCATTTATTTATTTTTTAATCGCATCTCTAGATATTTACTAGTGAATCCGATTCGTTCGTAAAGTCTTCGAGCAGGATTATCATGCTCTACATGCAAAGCGATATCTCCCTTTGCCATTTTAGTTACTCTTTTCATTAGTTCAGCACCTACCCCCTTACCACGCATATCGGCATGAACCGCAATATATACAAGAATATTTTCAGGAATATATCCTTCCATACCTGTCTTATTTATCACTACGGCACCTACTATTCGGCTATTTTCTTTCGCCAAAAGCACAAAGCCACCTTGATGAGGATAATTGCTCAATGAATAATCTAAGCATTTCATAATGTCTTCTTTTTCATCTCTGTACTGCCCCAAATTCTCGTACAAGAAATCAGCGATTTCATTTTTTTCAAGAAATGTGGCCGTATCAATTGAACTAATTACCTGATATTCCATAACTATTCGATTTATTTTTTTGAGCTTGAAATGTATTTTTTAAAATTAAGAATGTCACCAAAGATGCGCTTATTCCGAATATAATAGGATCTAAGCCAAAGGGTAGCTGAATAAGTTTTAGGTTTTGCGACAAAATGCTCATGGAAATGGTGGTGCTTCCACCTACTAACATCGACCAAAATGCCGCTGATTCGGATCGCTGGTTAAAGAACAAAGCCATGACTACTGGAATAAACATCGCCGAAACCATAAAAGCGTAGGACACAAGCATCAAATCTAAAACCCGAGTCATATGGGATGCTAATAGTAAAGCAAGCATCCCAATTATTAACGTAATTATTTTAGAAAGGGTAAAATATTTTTTATCATCTGCATGCCAATTGAGCTTTTTATTCAATAAATCCGTCATAACATTGCCAGAAGCGGCCATCAAACAAGAGTCGGCTGTTGAGAGGATGGCTGAAAAATAAGCCGACATCATCAACCCCATCAGTCCGATAGGCAGTACAGTTGCTAGCAGCATTGGAAGGCCTGTTTCTTCGTCGATGCTGTTAATCCCATCGCCTACAACGCCATCAAAAGCTCCCTGCATAGCCGCTACTCTGGCCATAAGCCCCAGAGCTACGCCCATAAAAGCCATAATAGGCCATTCGAATAGACCTGCAATGAACCACGCTTTTCTAGCTGTTTTTACGTCCCTAGACGCATAAATTCTCTGATAAAGTGTCATTCCGATAAACCAAATCGGAATGATCGTAAACATCCAATTGATAAACTGCTGCCAAGTAAGATTGTTAAGTTTAAAGAATTCTGGCGGAAGAACTTTTATCATTTCGTTAATTCCTCCTACTTCGATATAAGCTAGAGGGATGCCAATAAAGATCAATCCAGCAAGAAGAATGATCCATTGAAAGGTATCCGTATAGATCACGGCTTTTATACCTCCAATAACGGTATAAATCACCGCTATACCGCCCATAATGTAAAGGGCTGTTGATATTTCTATAGAAGGAAAAGTGCCTGAAGCTAATTTGGCACCAGCTAGTAACTGAGACGCAGTAAATCCTGTATAGCCGATGGCCGAAATAACACCGGCAAGTATCGCTACTTTTGACGAATAAAAATGCTCTAAAATTTGCGGAAAGGTATAAAAACGATCAAAGAGTTGATTCCCTCTTACAGCAGGGATGAGAAAAACTGCCGCTAGCCAGGCTCCTAGCAAACCGGTAAACAGCATCCATGAGCCAGAGATCCCCATCAAAAACCCAAGTCCACCAAGTCCAATAGAAAAACCTCCGCCTACATCGGTAGCAACAACACTCAATCCGATATGCCAAGAACTCATCCCACGCCCACCTACATAGTAGTCTTCTGCCTTTTCATTTTTTCTTAAGAAATAGAATCCCACCCCGAGCATTCCTAAGATATAAACAATGAAGATGACAGCATCTATGCTTGAGATCATATTTTGGGTATCGGTTTCAAATTCTAATGTATTCTTAAAATTAACATTTTATTTTGAATTAATAAAATAGGTATAGATCTCGCTGTATTAGGGATAAACAAAAAATAGAGCTTATAGAAGGTATACTAGCAAGCTTGAGATAAAAGATATAGATCAATTAAACACTTCAATGATTGGTCTTCAAAATAAATCGTATCATATAAGCGGCAATCTCAGCTTAGATATCAAATTGTAATGATATGATGAGTTTAGCAGGTATTAGTTTCTCCAAACCAAACAACAGCCCTCAGACAAAGATTAAATGGATTACATTATAAAGCTAAAACAAATTACCTCTTGTTGGTAACGGACAAAATGGCTTCTTTAATCTCTTCGTTTGTTGTCGGAGCTAGCTCTGTGACATCAAGTTTGTTATCCTCAATTTTATAAACTTGTTCTTCAAAAACCAGGAACAGCGTTCTAGAACCACTCAACTTAAATTCCACTAAATCATAAGGACTTGAACTAAAGTCACCATATAAGTACAATTTATTTTGATAAAATTTATAATGAAAAAGATAATCATTATGCTGAAAGCTTTCTACATCGATCGATAGCTCTACTTCTTTTCCTAATTGATCATTAGCGATTAAATTTTCAGGTGCACTAATATCCTCGACCACAGGAATGACTTCGTTGTAGTCCGGATCCACCACATCAGGTAATGCTACCGCAAAAGAGGTCTCATCAGGCTTTATGATTTGACTTTCTGAAACTGCTGACATGTCACCTTCATCTGTAATTTGACCTAACCCTTTGTCAGTGGAATCCTCTATTACACTACTTGTACTTTCAGCAACTATTTCTTCTTTTTCATTGGATTGAAGGTTTAACTGACTGTCTGCATTCCAGTTGTTAGTAAGAGAAGAGCTTTCCGGGGTCATTATAACAGTATTGACCTCTTCAGGATCAATATCTGATGTCAATAATTGGAATGAAAAATAAGAAAAAGCTACTAGTATAATAGAAGAAATTCCTACTACTAACCCTTTGAAAAATGGGGATAGCGGATTGATAGATACGGAAGGTGGGACAGGGACATTATTTAACCTTGCTTTAAGTGCTGCTTTTCTTTGATGCTTAATGGCATCTACAATATCACGCTCATATAAAAACTCTTGGCGTAGCTGCTCATTGGTGTCGAGTTCTTTTTTAAGATCAGCAATCTGTTCTTTAGAAAGCTCACCGTCAAGATAGGCACGAATTAAATCTGTATGTTTAAAATTATATCCCATATGTTAATCTAGAAAGTCCCCCGACTTATACTTTGATCGGATGAGCGTGTCCAACCGTTTTTTACATTTATACCTTTTGGTCTTTACTGTGTCTGTATTGGCAAAACCCAATTTATCAGCTATTTGCTTCATCGACATACCATCAAAATAATACATCCCCAACACATTTTTACAAGTCTCCCCAAGTGAATCAACGGCATCTCTGATAATTTTCACTTGTTCTTCCCTACCAAGAACATCCTCATTTTCTATCCCGTCTTCTTCTTTATAATCGAGCCTTTTTCGTCTATCGAGTTCTTTTAACCACAAGTTCTGACAAATGCTATAAATATAAGTACTGATTTTGGACGATAAATGGAGCTCCTTTTTAATTACTTTTTGCCAAAAAACAATCAAAGAATCTTGGAAAACATCCTTCGCATCTGACTCACTACCATTGTTTTTGATGATCATACGTGTCATCATCGAATAGTGCTTGGCGTATAAATACTCCAAAGCCCTTTCGTCGCCTGACTCAATTTTCCTTATGATTTCATCATCTTTCATACACCTTATTTATTATACTTTGGCAGACCAAATGGTAACCAGAATGTTTATCTTCAATACCTGAAGTGATGTAATATTTACTATCAAAAGAATTAGAAAAACTTTCAATCGATAGGCTTTTCACGATAATTTTTGATTAAATAGCTGAGTTACAATTTTAAATATGCTTCAATCTACCCAATAAAACAAATACTTCTTATAAAATATCTCGCTCTGAAACTAATAAAAGTAGATTTTAACAAATATTATACTGACATGATGATAAAATCAAAATAATAATCTACTACAAGTCGTTAGAAGTAAGCTTTTAAGAATGATTGAAGTCAAAAAAGCTTCCCATTTCATATTACCCATTCATTTAGGGTTTCAATGGTTGTTAAAAGCAAAATCAAATACCTTTTGGGGCGTAACTGGATAAAAACTTCTTCCTGATTCGGTGGGAAGACAATGCAATCCGGTAAACTCGCCAAAAGCTGGCAACACCAAGAGTTTGGGTTCTTTCACAAAACAAGCTAATTTAATACTATCTCTACCCCTACCCTTAAGAAGCGTGCCGGGATGAATATGCCCTGCAAACCCATCCTGCCCTTCAAAAAGGTCGTCCGGATCATGAACCAAGTGAAACGGTCCTAATTGATAATATATTTGATGAACTAAAATACGAGAAGATGAATAGATCACTTGAGGTAAAAGGTCATGGTTGCCTTTTATCAAATGAAAATTTACCGTGGGATGATGATTTAAGAATGAGCTGAACAATTCCCATTCATTGTTCATATCACTATGAAACAAATCGCCTAGAAAGAATACCTCTTTAGGCGAATGTTCCAAGATCAGTCGATCTAACCTTTGTATATCCGCATGGTGAATTTCAGAGGAAATAGGAATACCAGCTTTTCTAAAATGTCCTGCCTTACCCAAATGAAGGTCTGCTAAAAGTAAACTAGATCTCTCTGGAATAAAAACTGCCTTTTCGGGTAGTAGCCATAACTTTTCTTCTAACCATAAAAGCTCAATATACCGCTGATCGTCTGTCATGCCACAAAAATAATATAGTGCGGTTAAGAAAACACAAAATAGTATCAAGTTTTTGCTGCTGCCTTCTCTAAAGACTTTTGCATCTTTATGATCCTATCTTCCAAGCTCTCAGAGCTGAGCTTTTGTCGCAGCCGATCGACCATAATCGGAAAGGAAAAAGGCGTGAATCTTTCAGGGTAATTCAAGCTTATTTTCTGCTGATTGATCCTACGCATTACGGCAAGCATATTTTCTTTTTGAAATAGATCGTCCCACACCTCTTTCAGTGCTTGAGCAGTCAATAAGTTTCCTTGATCGTACTCTTGCATCACGTCAAAGAGTAGTGAACCTGAGGCCTGTAAATGTTTTTGGCTGATATTTTTACCTGGATAACCTTGAAAGATCAAACCACTAATTGCGGCAATATCCCTAAATTTCCGCTTTGCCATTTCCGCCTCGTTAACCCCGTTTTGAATATCCTCATCTAAGCCATCAAGTCTGAAAAGATCTTCAGCTAATGCCTCCTCAAGTGGGATAGTCTCAGTAGAGAGTATTTCGAAGCCGTAGTCATTCATCGCCATGCTGAAGCTCAAAGGCTTAATTTGAGACAAGCGATACGCAATCAGTGCTGACATGAGTTCATGCACCATTCTACCAGCCATTGGGTAAAAAAACACATGATGCCCCTCCCGACTTCTAATACTCTCAATCAAAAATATATCATCGTGAGGTAGTTCCGACCATTGTTTTTGAAGCATTAAAAGAGGATAAACCCGTTCTGCTTCGGCATTAATCGAAATGCCCTTATTGGCTTGACTAATCACGCCAATCATTTGCGAAGCCATCAATGAGCTAAGCGGCATTCTCCCGCCCATCCATCGGGGTATATTACCTTTCTTTTTATTGGACTTGCTCACTAACACCTCATTGTCTTTGATGCGCTCAAAGCGCAGACTTTTACCCGCAAACCAAAATTGATCACCCGCCTTCAGTCTACCTACAAAAGATTCCTCAACAGTACCAATAAAGCCACCCTTTTTATACTTTAACTTCAATACAGGATCGCTGACGATGGTTCCAATTCCCATGCGGTGCCTCATTGCAGCTTTTCGATTAGCTATGACATACTTACCTGATTCATCTTGGATCACCTTTTGAAACTCATCGTATTTCTTAAGTCCCTCACCTCCATTACAAACGAATCGTAATGCCCAATCAAACTCTTCTTTCGACAGTTGCTCATACGCATGAGTACGCTTTATTTGCTCATAAACATGGTTGGAATAAAATCCCCCGCCAGTTGCAAGTGTAGAGAGGTACTGCACAAGTACGTCCATTGAGCCTTGCACGGGTATTCGTGGCTCTTGTATTTGATCTTCAAATGCCTTTCTTAGTGCTGCCGCTTCAATGAGTTCTAGGGAATTGGCAGGCACGAAGTAAATGATGCTCTCTGCTCCAGGTCGATGTCCACTTCTACCAGCTCGCTGCAAAAATCGGCTGATACCCTTAGGACTTCCCACCTGCATGGCAGCCTCCACTGGAGCGAAATCCACGCCTAGATCAAGACTAGAGGTACAAACAACCGCCTTGAGCTTTTCTGTATGAAGCGCAGCTTCCACCCAATCACGAATCTCGCGATCGAGCGAGCCGTGGTGCATAGCAACCAGACCAGCCAGTTCGGGAGCGTTTTCCATCAACGAGCGATACCACATCTCACACTGAGAGCGGGTATTGGTGAAAATAAGTACGGTTTTGTGCTGAAAGATGATATCTATCACCGGACGAATCAATTTCAAACCAAGGTGACCACTCCACGGAAAACGCTCAATCTCTTCTGGAAATACTGTCCTCATCTCAATTCGCTTGTTGATGTCAGCCTTGACCATCATTCTTTTCTCACGGCGATAACTCAAGACATTCATGGCTTCATCAAGATTGCCAATCGTAGCGGAAAGCGCCCAGTTTAGCGGGGGATGAGAAGCGTAATCGTCTATCCTGCTAATGGCTAGTTCTATTTGTACCGCACGCTTGGTAGATAAAAACTCATGCCACTCATCCACAATAAAACTAGAAAGCTCCGAAAAGATGGTAGATGCGTCCTTTTGGCTTAAAAGCAGGTGAAGACTCTCAGGAGTAGTGATTAAAATGTCGGGCATACGCTTCTTTTGCTTTTGCCGCTCGCTGGCAGAAGTATCGCCACTGCGAATACCTACTTTCCAAGACAAGCCCAAGTCCTCTAAAAATCGGCTCATCGCCAGTTGTAAATCAGCGGCCAAGGCTCTAAGAGGGGTAATCCATATAATTTTTAAGCCTTTACTAGATTGAAAAATATCATGACCCTTTGCATAATGCTTCAATGCTCCTCCTAAAATAGCATAAGTCTTCCCCGAGCCAGTAGGGGCATTGAGCAAACCAGAATATCCCTTTTCGAAAGCATCCCAACACTCCTTTTGAAAAGGGGCAGGTTTCCAGCTTCTGTTCTCAAAGAATATGGCTGGGTCAAAAACTTCTAAACTAGCTTGATCTGCCATAGCGCTCTAGGATTTCGTGTAAATCGGATAAGGTATTAGCCTCCTCTTTTGGCTTATCTTTTCTCCATCGTAGCATACGAGGAAAACGCAAGGCCACACCTGACTTGTGCCTATTGGATTGGGCGATCCCTTCAAAGCCAATTTCAAACACCAACTCTGCCTTCACCGTGCGAACGGGGCCAAACTTTTCTTTCGTATTCTTTTTTACAAAGCTATCTACGGCTCTCATCTCTACATCGGAAAGGCCTGAATAAGCTTTAGCAAAACTTACTAATTGATCACCATCCCACACACCAAAAGTATAATCTGAAAATAAGCCGGCTCTCCGACCGCTACCCTTTTGAGCATAGATTAGCACCCCATCGATGGTGAGTGGCTCTACTTTCCACTTCCACCAGTCGCCTCTTTTTCTACCAGAAAGGTAAGGGCTATCCTTATGTTTGAGCATGAAGCCTTCAGCATCTTTCTCTCGTGCCTGTGTTCTTAGCTGCGTAAGCTCATCCCAACTTGAAAAAGAAACTGCACTTGAAAACTGGAAGGGTGGGACAGCAGCGTTCTCATGCCAACACTTTTCTAAAAGCGACCTGCGAGAGCGGAGTGCTTGGCTGCGTAAGTCTTCACCTTGCCACTCGAGTAGGTCGAATGCACGAAAAACAACAGGACTCTGCTCAAGCAATTTTTTACTGATTGTTTTACGACCAATTCGAGTCTGAAGATCTTGAAAAGACAGTACTTGACCCTCCTTGAAAGGAAGTATTTCGCCATCCATTACCCAATCACCTCCGATTTGTCTTAAACTGTCCAGCTCAGGAAACTTGTCGGTGACTAGCTCCTCGCCCCTACTCCATACATAAAACTCACCCTGCCGACACACGATTTGAGCGCGGATGCCATCCCACTTCCACTCTGCCTGCCAATGTTCCGGGTTTTCTAGCTCGCTTAGTTCCTTTTCAAGTGGGTAGGCAAGGTAGAAAGGATAAGGTCGAGACAGAAAATCTTCCTTGCTCTCAGAGGTTAGTAAGTGGCTGTAGGTGGTAGTAGCAGGATCCCAATCGCCCATAATGCGATGTGCCAACACAGACTTATCAAGATCTAAAACGGCAGAAAGGGCTCTCAATACCATGTTCTGAGATACTCCAATCCGCATACCACCCGTCATTAGCTTGGTGAAGGCAAAGCGCTCGCTATCAGAAAGGCTCGTCCATGCCCAAGTGATGAAGCTCTTTTTGTCCTCCTCAGATTTTGTGCGCAGCTGTATCAATTGATCAATCCACCAATGCAGCGGTTGATCGTGAGATTGCTGTTTTTTTTCTAGGAGTAGAGATATGGTTTCGGCAAGGTCACCGACATTTTGGTAGCATTCGTCAAAAAGCCATTCGGGGATGTCGCAAAGTTCTCTACACCACAGCTTGAGTAACTTGGTAGTGACGGGTCTCTTCGGCCTGCGATGGGTAAATAAAGCAATCGTCCAAAGCTTATCTTGATCGCTTTTGGCATCGGAAAAATAATTGACCAATAAAGCCAATTTATCATTGGTCTTGTTAGTTCGACTCAAGGACTGATATAATAATGCAAAATCTTTGATAGCGTTTTTTATTTGAAATAACGCCTTCTAGAAAGAGATTGTTTAGATGAGAAGGGATGACATTTTAATCTAATTTTTAGTAGTCTTAAGGTTCATTAAACCTGCATAATACACCTTAGATGCTTTTATGTAAGAGGTTATTTCATGTTACCTATTGCTTACTTTGAGATTATTTTTCTATACCTATAGGAATTAGAGGCTGTTTAAGATGGATACAAAAGGTAAGCGTGCGATAGCTCATATGATCGCAGTGAGAATTTTAGACCCTTTACCGCGTCTTTATTAATGAATGAACGCTATTAGTGTACCCTTGGGGTTAGTTATTTTGTTATATGCATATCAATAAACTTGAATGCTTAAGTAACTTTGTATAAAGAAATCGCAATAACTAAAATGCATTTTAAAAATCCGTTCTACTGACAAAGCCGACTAGATATTGAGCATTACCGTTTTCATCTAGTACTACATTACCTTTGTCCAAGATATCTATCAGTTGCCCATCAGAACGCTTCATTTTAAAATGCAGCTGGAATTTACCCTTGTTTTGAATCGCTCCTCCAATGTGAGTTACTACTCTTTTACGATCTTCTTCTGCCACAAGATCAATAAATTGGATCTTACCAGAAAGTATATCCTCAATGGAATAACCTAACATTTCTTCGGTATGCTTACTGACAAACTCGAAACGATTGTTTTCTTGAATATTTGTTCTGTAAAGTATCCCTTCCATATTATCAATCATAGAGTTATAGAGCCCTTTCTGATCATCCATCTCCCTCATTCTTCTTTCGATCTCTTCTTGAGTGGCCTCAAGCTCCTCTGCATTTTGTCGCATCTCTTCCTCTTGAGCTCTGAGTATTTCGGCATCCTCCCTAGATTTCTCCAGAAGCTCTCTCGTTTCCAAATTCAATCTAGATGAAGCAATGGTAGCAGCAGCGCTGTTAGCAAGTCTTTTAACGAAAGCTAATTGTCGGGAGGTAAATGATCGAATGCTTGCTAATTCAAGTACTGCTTGCACCTCTTCTTCAGCTATCAGTGGTACAATAAGCAAACTTTTTGGTGAGGACGTACCAATAGCCGAGGTGATGTCACTATAATTCTCAGGAATTTCTTCTAGGTGAATAACATCTTGCTCTAAATAAGCCTGACCAACAAGGCCTTGACCTGGTTCAATTCGCAGGTTTTTGTATTTATTCCGATCAAATGCATACATTCCTTCAAGCACTAGCTCCACCTTATCATCATTCTCTTCTACCAAGTAAAGGGCACCCAATTCTATTTGTAAATAGGTTGCCAGCTCTGTAATTAATACCTCACTCAGTTTTCTTGTATTATCAGAATGCTTTCTCATCAGATCACTAAAATGAGTGATCCCTTCATTGACCCACTGACGCTCATCTGCCTCTTGAGCTACACCGTTGAGGCTGTCTCTCATATCTGCAAGGGCTTTTCCTATGTCGCCTTGATCGTTGAATACTTTGAAGTCATTATTAAAGTTACCTTTACCTACCTCCCCAGAGAACTTAATAATGATGCGAAGGTTATCGATCATATTATTTAAGGCCTCAGTAATGGAGTTAAGCTCATCTGAGCTATTCCTCAATTGATCAGGAAGATTCCCTTCACCCAATTTTCTTATTTGATACTTTAACCACCTGATCCTGTTCAAGATGCTAATTAGAATTGCCGAAGCGAATAAGGCAGCTAGTATAAATGCGATAAAAAACTCCCAAAAGGTATACCACCACATATTTGACCGTAGATAGTCGGCTCTCTCCCTATGTTCTTTTAGTTGCCTTTCTGTGATATTAAGCAAGCTTCGCTGAGTCTGTTTTTTCTGTGCTTTTAGATTTTGTAGCTGCTTATTGTCATCAGGTCGAATACTGCGTTTTTGGAGGTCTCTTAAACGCACGAATACCGCGGTGGTAGTCTTCCTGTGGTTAAAAATTGTCTCTTTTAGCTCACGATTAGCCTTCGCCTCAAGTCGATCAAGTTCTTTAAAAAGATCAGGAATACGATGATTAAGAATGACCTCCAAATCAGACGAATTATTCATACTTTGAACCTCGTAAAAAGTCAACACCTCAGCTTGAACTAGCTGATTTTCAAGGCTCTCTATATTCAACTTAAGAGGAGCTAGCAAATTGCTGATTTTACTTTCCTCATCCCCAATAATATTCCACAAGTAAGTGTTGATGACAATGATAATAAAGCAGAGCAAAGACAAAAACATGAAGGCTCCGGTAATTTTACCCTGTATCGTCTTATTATCGATGCGGAAATAATAACCGATCCCTTTGAACTTTTTTTCTTTGTTTTTATCGTGGGATGATGACATAAAAGGAATATAGCTGGTAAATATTAAGCTTTTGGGTTATAAAAACTGCATTCAACTGATTAGATGGCAGTCTTGATCAACTATTGAGTATAATCATGTTTGAAAATAAGTCATAATTTTCTCCAAACCAAATGAGCGCGATCCTTTCACTAAAACTACATAGCCTTTGAGCTGTGCAAAGTCAAAGTCAGAGATCATCTCTGTAACTGATTGGTAATGATCATACTGATTCAGAAGGCTCGCAGTATGCTTCACCTCTTGACCGATGAGAATCACTTTTTGTGCTTTCTGCTCAATGATTAGCTCACCAATTTTTTGATGTGCTTCTACGGCATACTCGCCTAATTCAAGCATGTCACTCATGATAATAGCCAAGGGTTGGTCGTACTTCTTCGAAAGCAATGTAGCACTTTTAATGGCACCCTCTAAGCTATTTGGATTGGAATTATAAGCGTCTAAAAGTATTTTCGCCTGGCCTCGTTCTATTAATTGCGCACGATTATTATCGGATTGATAAGATGCTATTGCTTTATCTCTTAGTTCTGCAGGAATCTTGAAGTAATTTCCTACTGCAGCAGCTGCACATAAATTATAAAAATTGAACTCTCCAACTAATTGCGTCTGTATATGCTTCCCATCCTCGTTCTGATAGCTTACGAGTGGATTGGCTTCTATTAACTTAAGTCCTGTAGAAGAATCAGACACTTCTACTTTATGGCGATTGTGAAATCTCTTTGCCATATTTTGAAGCTTAAAATCAAAATAAGAGATGAAGGCTACACCATGATTTTTTCGAATATAATCAAAAAGCTCACTCTTACCTTGTAAAATCTTCTCCGGCCCTCCAAACTCCCCTACATGAGCGAGACCTATATTTGTGATAAAACCATAATCAGGCATGGCTATTGAACAATAGGAAGCAATCTCACCCACATGATTGGCGCCCATCTCAACAATCAACAAATCTAAAGATTCTCTTTGAGCAAGCAATGTAAGGGGTACGCCGATGTGATTGTTTAAATTACCTTGGGTAGCGGCAACCTTCATATGGGTTTGAAGTACTCTCAAAAATAACTCTTTACAAGTAGTCTTACCGTTACTACCTGTTATAGCAAGAATCTTCATTTTAGTAAGCACTCGATGATGTTGTGCTAGCTTCTGAAGTGCAAGAAGTACATTTTCTACTTGAATAAACCGAGCATCATTTTTCAGAGACTCATCATCAACGATAGCATAAGATGCTCCAGCATCCAAGGCTAGCTGCGCAAATTTATTACCATTAAAATTAGGACCCGATAAAGCAAAAAATAAATTGCCTTTTTCAATTGTCCGAGTGTCAATGCTCACACCTGTACTCAGCAGAAAGCACTCATAAAGTTCATTAAGTTTTCCAACTTCCATCCTTCTATAAATTTATGGGGTCACTTCATCCCAAGAAAAAAACTTTAGCTAAAAATAATGATAACTCTTGTAGAGACTACCAAATAATACCCTCATCTCTACTTATGCCTTTAGATATTAAGTTTGAGCTGGTAGTCTAACTGAGTACGATGTGATCCAGAATTGATCAATCTAATATTTATTACCAGCCACTAAATCTCTTGTAAAAGAATCTAAGCGCATCCATCATCAATTGATGTTTTTATCTTGATGAGCCGTAGCTATGATCAAATTCCTTAGAACTTAGGGCAAGGAATCCTTCTTACATTTTTAGGAGGCAATTTCGGATCGCGAAGCGGGAAGACATAATTGATAGAAACTTCATGAGCGCCACCACTTGCTGCTCCCAGCCCACTAATTACATAATCATAACTATAACCAATATTTAAACCATTGTCGGTAGTAAAGCCAACGATCATGATGATTGACTCATTTTTAATGATGCCCTCCAACGTCTGAAAAGGAGTACCTCTATAACCCGCACCAAAAACTATTGGCTCGTAAGAAAAATAAGCGTTTATGTCTAATTGGTTAAAATTCCCTTGCCGCTTATATTGAAAAGTTGGAGTAATAGTAGCTTCCCTCATTTCGGATCCATAAATGGTGTTTCTTTTATTTCGTGCCACCACAAACTCATAGCCACCGTGTATACTATGTCTACGAGGGAGTCTACTCACAAAATCTATGTCTGGATCAGTATTAATAAAAAAACTTTGATTGGGCTCTAATATGTTGTGAACGGCATAGCCCAAGAAAAACCTTCTACTATGAAATACCCCACCAAAAGCAAAGTCAAGGTATTGATTGGATAAACCTGTATCAAAATTTTCTCCCGTAGGATTGTCGAAACCAGCTCCAGAAAACTGATCGGGAAAGGTAAGGCCTGTAAAGTTAGTATCTCTAATGGTATAAGAGACCTCTACCCCTGGCCTAAAGGTGAGGAAGTCATTAATTTTTAATTGATAAGCATACTGAAGACCAAGTGAGTTATTTCTCAAACCTGCAAACCCCTCTCTGTCGGCATTGACAATTACACCTACCGACGAATTATAATCTTCGAAGAAATAATCAAAAAAGGCAGAGTAAGTGATGAAATCAGCGTCGATACCAGGCCATTGATTACGATAATTGATACCAGCTCTAGCCATACCCGTACTACCAGCCATTCCAGGATTTAAGAATAAGGGCGCAGCATAGAACTGCGAAAACTGAGGGTCTTGTGCCCTTACATCCTCGACATAAAAAAACTGAATGAACACAAAAAAAAGTGCTCCAATTAAAAAAATACCCGATTGATGTTTCATTTTCTATTATTTAATAAGTAAGCAATTCAATCGCTTTTCAAAATACATCATTAATAACACTTGAAGTTTTCCGGGAGTAATTTCAATCACAAATCACATAATTGATACTCCAAAAAAAAGGAAGGTATCAATACACATCGTATCAAATCTGTTTTAGTCAAATTACGTTTCCCCCTACTCGCTAAGCAAGGACAAATTTAACGGCATTTTATTGAAAAATGTACTTTACTCATAAATTAGACCAAAAGATAGTAAAAAAATGTTTCCCTATCCCTATTTATATCGTATCCGTTGAAGCTTGTACTAAAATATTGACCTTTAGATAGCAAGAATAAATCTAGTACTTTTGTACAAAAAATATTCGATTGAGGTAAAGCAACACAACAATTTTTTTTATCAACACATCAAAGCGGTTATAATGGCTCAATTAAAACTCGACATTTCTTATGAATTTGATCTACCTATTGTAGGGATTGTGAGTTCCGATAGAGAGTATAAAGTAGCCTTCGAATTGAATCGAATTTTAGACATTTCACTAGAAAAAAAAGAAAATCACACCATAGATCTTTCTCGGAATCGTTTTCTGAAAATTTCGATTTTTATATATCAAACGGAATATTGTATTTTTAGACTTGTAAAAAATAAATGTATTGATCACCAAGGTGTTAAATCACCATTTCTCACCCCCGAACTAAAGCAATACGATTACCTTCTTCTCATAGAAGATGATGGTGCTGGATGGGATGAGAACGCAGTTAGTCAATCGCTCAAGCATTCAGGTGCCTTTGAGTTGGTAAGCTTAATAGATTCCTCGGTGATAAAATCAAAAGAAAACTTATTATTTTAATAATTTATGGAAGCAGTACCCTTCAACAAAACAAAGATTGTGGCCACCGTTGGCCCGGCTAGCAACAACAAAGAAAAATTAAGAGAACTCATCAAGGCGGGTGTAGATGTATTTCGACTCAACTTTTCGCACGGCACCCATGAGATACATGAAAAAGTAATTCAAATGGTTACCGAGCTCAATGAAGAAATGGGCACTCACGCTGCCTTGCTTCAGGATTTACAAGGTCCAAAAATAAGAACAGGTGAGGTTGAAAACAATGGAGTTGAAATCAAGGAGGGCGATACTTTTATCATTACCACTGAGGATATGGTCGGGACTTCTAAAAAGGTAAGCACCTCATATCAAAGCCTTGCTAAAGATGTAGTACCAGGAAATACAATATTGATCGACGATGGTAAAATTGAACTAAGAGTCATCAAAACCGACGGAAAAGATGTTCACACTCAGGTTGTATATGGAGGGATAGTTAAATCTCGAAAGGGTATTAACCTACCTGATGCAAATGTTTCAGCTCCCTCGCTTACCGAAAAAGATGAAGAGGACCTAAAGTTTGGCCTTACTCAGCCTATACAATGGGTAGCCCTATCTTTTGTCAGAAAAGCATCTGATATTACTTATATTAAGAATATCATTGCACAATCAGGTAAGGATATACGTATTGTAGCGAAAATTGAAAAGCCCGAGGCTATCGCCAACATTGACGAAATCATAGAGGTGAGCGATGCCCTCATGGTAGCAAGAGGTGATCTTGGTGTTGAAATGCCAATGGAAGAAGTCCCTTTGCTACAAAAAATGATCATTGAAAAGTGCCGAGCAGCCTACACTCCTGTGATCGTAGCTACTCAAATGCTCGAATCAATGATTGAAAACCCAAGACCAACAAGAGCAGAGACTAATGACGTTGCTAACGCCGTACTTGACGGTACCGATGCAGTGATGCTTTCTGCAGAGACTGCAGCTGGGACATACCCCGTAGAAGCGGTACAGTCAATGGTAAAGATCATCGTATCTATTGAGAAAAAGGGAGATATCTATGATAACTTCTTCAAGATCCCGAATCACACCAAGACATACCTTAATGATAGCCTTGTGGCTAATGCCTGTAGAATGGCCTCTGAAGTAAACGCAAGGGCATTAATAGGAATGACGAAATCAGGTTACACAGGATTTAGGCTTGCAGCTCATAGACCGCATGCTGATATCTTTATCTTTACTGCTCACAAGCCGCTCTTGAAGATCATTAGCTTAGTATGGGGTGTGCGGGGTATCTATTACGATAAAATGACCACCACAGACGACACCTTTAATGATGTAGAGAAAATTCTAGTCGATGCCAATCATCTTAGAAAAGGCGACATCTTCATTACCACCGCAAGTATGCCAATCTTACAGAAACAAAGAACGAATATGTTTAAAGTGAATGTAGCTGGTGGTACTGATTAAATGAAAAAAGCAATGAACATCCTTTTATTCAGGATGTTCATTGCTTTTTTATTGATATACAATATATTTCACAAACAGCTTTGTAAATGTCCTTTTAAACTTTTTTCAATCTGCTTATCAGCTTGTTTGCACCTTAAATTTCAGAAGAAGAATATGATTTAAAAACGCCGCTACATAACAAAGCACGGGGTAAAGCCTTGTGAGAAATAGAAAGCATGCACTTAGCCTTAAAAGGGCATCATAACATAATAAGTTGTGTCTTTGTAAAGTATATCTCTATTTTTGTAATTATGCGGATAAGCATATTTTTTAATGTTATACAAGGATTGTATAAACCATCCATGTCTTTTAGTCCGGGACTACCAAAGCAATACACTATTTCAGCGAGCAACAACAATCCTCTTTACAATATCCGTAGTAATGTTCTTCTTTTTTGACCTACCTCAAAAAACTATGCAAACCACTATTTAAAATTTATATTTTAATTAATACCCCCTCATCCCAATAATAAACTACACCATATTTTCTATTTTCTTAGCAAGATGATTAAAGTAATCATAAGAATAGCGAAGTCGACTGCCATACCAAGAAAACATCTCCCCATCAACCAGTAATACCCGAGTAGGTTTGAGCAAGTCCGTATATTTCTCAAGCTCAGTATCGCCATAAGGAAAGGGTTCGGATGATAAAAACAGAAAGTCAGGCGAAAAGCTCTTAAGGTCTTCAAGTGTAATCTGAGGATAACGGATCTGATCAGCAAATAAGTTTCGATAACCGGCGAATTCAAGCAAATTGTGAATAAAAGTATCGCCTCCTGCCGTCATAATAGGCTTATCCCAAATAAGATAAACACAACTCCCTATTGTAGGTAAAGGTGATTGATGAAAAAGGGTAATTTCTTTTATTAAGTCAGCAGCTTCATTTTGTTTACCAAGCAGCAAACCAATTTGCTCAATCATTTGACGAGCTTCATTGAGGTTTTTTACATCTGAAACGTACACAGGAAAGAGATCCATAAGATCCCTAACGGAGCGCTCTCTATTCTCTTCCTTGCTACAAAAGATAAGGTCAGGATACAGCTTTTTGATCGCATTTTTCTTCACATTTTTAGTCCCACCAATCAGCAGTTTATTTTGCATCATCCCTTCAGGATGAACACAATATTCAGTGCATGCAAGTATGGATTCTTCTCCCGCCAAGTCAGCAACTAATTCAGTAATAGAAGGTACCAAGGAGACAATGTTGCTAGCAGGGGAGTCTAATTGAATATTTCTTCCGATCTGATCTTTAATCTCTATAGGCATGGGTCGAAACATCTAGATGATTACATATTTAAAATAATAAGCGGCTTAGGCGATACTGAAATCACAAAAATAAAAAGCGAGAACCATCCCAGTACCTTTTGTTTGGTTGTAAGCGGACGATTATCGTAGGTCTGAGGATGATATACCCCCAAAAACCTACCCAAAAGGAGCGCAAACAACAGCCATCCGCTGTAGCCCTCAACTGTAGGAAATACTGAAACTAAACTTAATTGAAGTGCAAAAATACCAAACATGATCATGAAGGTATCTTTTAGATTACCCGCAACTCGTCTCAAGCTGATATATAATATACCTAAGTAAAACAAAAGGTAAAACGATTGTTCGGGATTAAAAAGGTCTACAGGATGAAAAAGGCCTAATCCTGCATAAAATAGTAATAAAAGGAATGCAGCTGGAGCAACTACCCGATGTACCCTATTTCCAAAGAGGCCGAAGATAACATGCCCTCCATCAAGTTGGCCAATCGGGAGCATATTTAATGCAGTAATGATTAAGGCTAAGAATCCTGCCATCAGCCAAGGGTAGTGAATCATTTCGTTGGGATGAGGAATTAAGGAAGTATCCTGCACTACAAAATTCTCAAAAAACCAGAAAGTAATGGTTGAGCCTATCTGAATAACTGGAACATCATCATTATCATATACATGATCCGCATAATTCAAACCATACTCTTTGTACTCTGGATGGATCTCAAAAATAAACTCTGGATCGGGCAAATTTGCAAAACCATACCAAATCACTAATATTGCAATCACCCATCCTGCAATAGGTCCAGCTACCCCAATATCGAAATACTGTCTTCTACTATGTATAATTTCTTTAATCCGTATTACCGCACCTGCCGTACCAAAGGACATCGCTCCTAAAAAGCCAAGCCATAAAGGGATATAAAAAGGCAAGGTGACATTGATCCCATAGTATCTAGCTGTAAAATAGTGCCCAAACTCATGAAAAGTTAAGATAGTGAGAAGGGGTATAGAATATTGAAGAGCAAGCGACCAGTCTGAGCCTGAAATATTTTCCAGCCCCATGAATATGCTCTTCCCAATCGTAAGCTCCAGCCCTGCAAGGGTAGTACCTATGAGCGACAGTATAAATAGACCAATATGAATGGTGTACTTTTTGATTATAGACCGTTGGGATGTAGGTTCATTATCCAAATCAAATATATTTTTTTAAGCTTAAAAGATCTTGTTCTAGGTAAATATGGTAACCTGATAACCCTACTGCCTTAGCACCTCGGATATTTTCTATTAGATCGTCACAAAACAAGCAGTTTTCTGCATTATAACCTGAAGAGACAATCGCTTGTTCATAAATTTCAATATCAGGTTTTCTGCATTGCATCTCATAAGAGAGGTACAACTTATCAAAATCATCTTCCATATCTCTACCTGACACATCGCGATACATGGATTTAACCACTCGCAAATGAATAGGATTGGTATTACTCAATAAAAAAAGACTGTAATTTTGACTTAAGTCGAAGATAAAATCGGTACGCTCTTTAGGTATATCAAGGAGAAGACTATTCCAAATATCTAAAAACTCATCATTGGAGATATTTAACCCCCACAAGCTGCAGGCCTGATCATAAAATTGTGTATCTGTCAGCTGCCCAGTTTCATACTGTTTAAAAAGGGGATGATTGAGCGTAATTTTCTCCTCTGCATTTGTTCCTAATTGTTTTATTTTTTGAAAAGCACGACCTGGGTCAATATCAATAATGACTCCTCCCAGATCTAAAAATAAAGCTTTTAAGTTATTCGAAGGAAGTAAATTCATATGGGTCAGCTGTTTTATGGAAGTATAATATCGAATGCGAAGTTAAGTATTTACTCACAGAAAATGATAGAATTCATTAAAGTCAAGCGAATGACTTTTGCTCCTATAGGTTTCAATGGTCTGCGATAGTGGTAGACTTTGGCGAGAGCAATTTTATAATAGTTTCGAAGTAATAGTTTTGCAATGCCGGATCCTGAAAACCTTGAGGGTAAGATAACATGATCGATGAGTTAACTTCATCTATCAAAAAAAAAGCATAGCTTTAAAATAAGCTATGCCTTTGTGGAGAATGCCGGAGTCGAACCGGCGACCTCTACACTGCCAGTGTAGCGCTCTAGCCAGCTGAGCTAATCCCCCGAATTGCGATGCAAATATAGATGGATTTTATGATTATCAAAATACCCTTCTACCCTTTCTGAAATTTTTTTTATAGTAGGTATTGTAGATGTTATTTTCAACTACTCCCAAAGAGCTTGAGCTATGAATAAAGCGAATATCAGATTTTCGGTCGTACACCTCAGTAACCAAGCCTGCATGCGTAATTTTACGTGAACGTTTTTTAGTCGCGAAAAAAACAAGATCACCTGGTTTTAGTTTCTTCATTCTTACGCGTTTACCCAGTTTGCTTTGCTCTTTGGAGGTGCGCGGTAGTGTTTCTCCGATTGCGTCAAATGACTGTAAAAGTAGTCCTGAGCAATCCATACCTGCACGGGTGGTGCCACCCCATTGATAAGGCGTACCTTTATAAGTACGAGCGGTGGCTATAACAGTATCGATTTTATTTTGCTTTGCCCTTTTTCCCGCAACGCAAGAACTAAATAAAAAAGGAATTAAAAGGCAAACAAAAAGAAAAAACGAACGATGTAGCTTCATTGGAATGATAAACAAGAATTGAATGTTTGGAAAAATATGTGGATGATTAGATAGCAGTTTTAGAACGCTCATCTCTATTAAATTAATATATTTGCTACAAATATAGTAGATACAATTTAAGACCGAAAACACCATGATCTCTATTATAGAAGAAAAGAAGCTGATTGAACAGTTCGAGTCAATCGTAGGGGCTGAATATATGCTCACGCATGACGAAGAGGCAAAGCACAAGTACGCTCATGATGAAACCGAAGATTATGTCTTCATGCCCGATGTGGTATTGAAGCCAGCAAATACGGAGGAAGTGAGCCAAATCTTAAAAATCTGTAATGCTCACCACATCCCCGTAACACCAAGAGGTGGAGGTACAGGACTCAGCGGTGGTGCACTTCCTGTAAAAAAGGGAGTTGTTATCTCTATGGAGCGCTTCAATAAAATCTTAAATATAGACGAGCTCAACCTTCAAGCTTGTGTAGAGCCTGGTGTGATTACGGAGATATTTCAAGAAGCTGTAAAAGAAAAAGGCCTCTTTTACCCACCAGACCCTAGTAGTAGAGGTACTTGTTTTCTAGGAGGGAACCTAGGCGAAAATGCGGGCGGCCCTAAGGCTGTAAAATACGGAGTTACTAGAGACTATGTCCTCAATTTGGAAGTAGTTTTACCAACTGGAGAGATCATTCATACCGGAGCTAATGTATTAAAAAATTCAACCGGTTACAACCTCACCCAGCTCATGATTGGCAGTGAAGGCACTTTAGGCATCATAACTAAAATATACTTTAAGCTACGCCCCTACCCTAGAAAAGATGTAATCCTATGTGCCTCTTTCAGAAGTTCAGAAGAGGCCTGTGAGGCTATTTCTAAAATCTATATGGCTGGAGTAACCCCATCGGGTATGGAGTTTGTAGACCGAGATAGTATTGAAAAAACAAAAAAATACCTTGCAGAAGTTTTACATACTCCTGTAAACATGGAAATAGGCGAGGAAGTGCAGGCTCAACTGATTATAGAGCTTGATGGAAACGATGAAGAGGTGTTAATGAAGGAGGCAGAAACTATCGTGGAGGTGCTGGATAATTACGGTAGCGGTGAAGTACTCTTTGCTGATTCAAAGCAACAAAAAGATGAACTGTGGAAGCTAAGACGTAACGTATCTCCAGCGGTTAATTCATACAGCCTCACCAAATCAGAGGACGTGGTGGTACCGCGAGGAAACTTACCCGCCCTAGTTACTGACATCAAAGAAATAGGTAAGGAATATGGTTTTAATTCCGTTTGTTATGGTCATGCAGGGGATGGCAATCTACACATCAACATCATGAAAGAGAACATTTCAGATGAGGATTGGAATGGTAAGGTCAATGAAGGTATCGGTAAGATTTTTCAAAGAGTAGTAGAACTTGGTGGTACGCTTTCAGGAGAGCATGGTATTGGTATCGCTAAAAGACCTTATATGTCGATGGCTGTATCGGAGGTAAATCTTAATTTAATGCGTGGTATTAAAAAAGTATTTGACCCTAACGGCATACTCAATCCTGACAAAATCTTTTAAATTCAGCGACCGCTTTAGATATTTTGCTTAATTGAATTACTTTAACCATTAACTCATGAAATACATAGCCATATCCATTCTAATGTTGGCAAGTTTAAGCTGGTGCGGATGCCAGTCAGATAAAAAAGTTGAAATGAAAGCAGAAAAAAACCTTGACCCTCATAGTTATGCTAACAGCAATCAAGTAAAAACAAGTCATTTAAGTTGGGATGCTGAGGTAGATTTTAATTCAAAACAAATTAAAGCTACCGCCACCTGGACGCTCGATCGGAAAGAAGATGCCAATCAGCTAGTTTTGGATACCTACGATTTAGATATTGATAAAGTCACCGATTCAAAGGGTAATGAGTTAAGTTACGAGCTATCAGAGAAAGACGACATATTGGGCAGTGCCATGAGCATTCAACTCAAAAAAGGTGACGATCAAGTGGTCATCAGCTATGTCACCTCGAGTGAGGCTGCGGCCTTGCAATGGCTTAACTCAGACCAAACCTTGTCTGGTGAGCCTTTTCTTTTCACCCAGTCGCAGGCCATTCTGGCGCGCAGTTGGATACCATGCCAAGATTCGCCAGGAATACGTTTTACCTATGATGCAGAAGTTCAGGTACCCCTTCGGCTTTTGCCCCTAATGTCTGCAACTAATCCGCAAAAGAAAAACGATAGCGGAAAGTATCGCTTCAAAATGGAACAACCCATCCCTGCCTACCTGATGGCACTGGCAGTCGGTGATTTAGCCTTTAAGGAAATTGGCAAGCAGACAGGTGTTTATGCAGAGCCTTCATTATTGGATGATGCTCATAGCGAATTTATAGAAACACAACAGATGCTTGAAAAAGCTGAAAAACTGTATGGTCCCTATCAATGGGATAGATATGATTTGTTGGTACTGCCACCGAGTTTTCCTTTTGGTGGAATGGAGAACCCTAGAATCACCTTTGCAACTCCTACCATCATTACAGGAGATCGATCATTAGTTTCTCTTGTGGCGCACGAACTCGCACACAGCTGGTCAGGTAACTTAGTAACCACAGCCACTTGGAATGACTTTTGGCTCAATGAAGGATTTACGGTATATTTTGAAAATCGAATTATGGAAGCCGTTTATGGTAAAGAATATGCTGAAATGTTGGCCTATCTCAGCTACACAGACCTCAAAAACACCATAGACAACTACTTAGAGTCTGGAAAAAAGAAAGACACCTCTTTAAAACTTGATCTTGAAGGTAGAGACCCTGACGAAGGAGTAAGTGCCATAGCCTATGACAAAGGATTTTTCTTCCTTCGATGGGTAGAAAAACAAATTGGAACAAAGGCATTTGACCAATTTTTAAACGACTATTTCACCACTCACGCCTTTTTAAGTATTGATACCGATCAGTTCATTGAATACTTGAGAGCAAATGCTTTTGAAAAAAATAATGTCAAATTCCCAGAGGCTGATGTAAGGCGCTGGATCTTTCAGCCTGGAATGCCTGAGGATCTCCCTATGCCCGAAAGTGCGCTATTTCAAGAGGTAGAGCAAAAAACTGCCGCTTTTTTAGCCGGAGCACTCCCGGAAGATCAGCTTGTACTAAAGGATAAATCCACACACGAAATATTACATTTCTTACAACTTGTTACAGAAAATCAAGTCAGTTTAGATAAGCTGCAAAAGCTTGACAAGGAGTATAACTTCAGTCAATCTACAAATGCGGAGATCCAAACTCTTTGGTATGTAATCGCTATTCGTGAGGATTATCAAGAAGCTTTCCCCTATATGGCAGATTTCTTAAAAAAGGTAGGGCGTAGAAAATTCTTGATGCCTATTTATGAAGCATTAGTAGAGCAGGATAAGAAAGAATTGGCACTTGAAATTTACGAAGATGCTCGACCTGGCTATCATTTTGTATCCTATCGATCTATTGATCAATTACTAGGATATTGATTCAAATAGTACATGCAAAAAGACAGCTAAAGTTCAGGTACTACTCTGTAAGCTGTCGTTTTATTTTAAATTACCACCTGAATGAAGCTGCTAAATTAATTTTCCTGTGAATTTTGCTTTTAGCTACCTCGAAAGAATAACTGTTAAGAAAAAGTAGTTGAAACCTATGCTTTTAAAAAGACAAAAAAGCGATGCTATTATTGACATCGCTTTTTTTATTAATACTAAAATACCATCTACAAAAAGATATTAACTTTTAGGAACGAGTTTCACGATGCCTGCATCACCCTCTACCGCCACATAGATGATTCCGTCAGGACTCATTGCAACATCCCTTACTCTTCCGATATTTTCTAGTAATTTTTCCTCTCGCACATAATTGCCGGCATCGTCTAGGACAACCCTAGCTACGTATTGAAAAGAAAGTGCACCCACCAACAAATTATTTTTCCATTCAGGATACTGATCACCCGATACAAAAGTCATACCACATGGCGCAATTGATGGAGTCCACTGATGCACAGGCGGTTCAATACCTGGAGCCTCTGTCTTGTCAGTAAAGGTAGTACCATCATAGTTGATACCATAGCTCACTTTAGGCCAACCATAATTCAAGCCTTTTCGGATATGATTAATCTCATCGCCGCCTTTAGGACCATGCTCATGTGCCCACAATTCACCGGTACTTGGGTGAAATCTCATTCCTTGTATATTTCGATTGCCATACGTCCAGATGGTTTTCTTCGCATTGGCTTCATTAATGAATGGATTGTCATTTGGAATGCGTCCATCATCATGAATACGATGCACCTTACCGAAATAATTATCTAACTTTTGCGCATTTTCCATGGTGCCCCGATCGCCAATAGTAAAAAACAAATAGTTGCTATCATCGAATGCGATTCGAGAACCGAAGTGCACCCCTCTTCTTATTCCAGGAGTAGCCATAAAAATTTCTTCTTGCTCCACAAAAGCATTGCCTTCAGATAGCTTGCCCCTCACAATGGTGGTATTACCACCCCCTTCCATCGGCTTAGCATAAGAAAGATAAATCCAACCATTGCTATCATAGTCGGGATGAAGTACAACATCAAGTAAGCCGCCTTGCCCACTTGCATAAACCTCTGGAATTCCAGAAATAGTTTGCATTTCACCAGATGCTTCATCAAAAAGATGTAGTGTACCTGAGCGCTCCGTAATTAACATCCTACCGTCAGGAAGCCAAGCCATAGCCCAAGGAATAGCCATACCCTTGTAAACAGATTTGACCTCAAAATCAAAAGAATTGGCAACTTCTTTCTCTTCTTCCACCACAACATCAGCATCACTTTTTGCCTCACAGGCATTCAAAATAAAGATTGAAAGGAAATAAAAGATATATTTTTTCATTACGATATATGGGTAAATTAATTAATATTTTACTTAGGATGAGTACCTAATAGAAAGGACTCGCCAAATTTTGAAAAGGTATTTTATTGGCCCTATTAAACTGAAAAAATCATGATAGGTTTTACTTATAGCTCGATCCGGATTTTTCATTTAGTAAGCTGTAAACAGCTAAAAAATAGATTCAACTGATCATATCGAATTTGAGAGAAGGTATAAAAGTACCTACATCCTACCTTTATAATTCATGAAATGGGCCACATCACCTCCAAGTTGGGCCTGCTTAAAAGTCTTCCCAATACATCAGAACATCGAAGTGGAATAGGTTCCGCTGGTTTTTATAGATAGGGCTTTCTTAAAAAATCCAAAGTACTGCAAATTCGAGGCGGCACCAGCTTCTCTTATTTTAATTGACAGAAAAATGATAAATTTCAAGAAGCTTATTTTAAGCTTTTAATCTTTTTTCAAATAAATACCAATTACGATGATGCTTGGGGCTAATCTAAAAATTTCTATCTCAGACATTTTCGTGCAAGCATTTTCACTACTTTTGAATAAAACTGTGCACTCGAATAAATTAACGAATAGATTTTATGATTTATTTATTAACAATTTAGCTGTTTTTAAGTATGCCCTAAATAGAAACGTGATCAACCACCAGCTAAATATTTTAAGCTTTTGATGTTTTTTATGCTAATACCAATTACGATAGTGCTTGAGCTTAAACCTCAATATCTAAACTTTAACCTTTTGGTGCAGTATTTTTTGAAACGAATATGCTTAATACTGTGCTCTTATGAATAAAAATTAAACTCATATCTAGATGAAAATATGCGTTTTGCTTAATTTTAAAGTAAACCCAATCTTGCTTAAGCATTTGAAAGTATGACCTACGGTTTCGCAATTTAGACAATGTTACTTTTTTCTGAGGTTCATTTACAGCACCTGATTCTGATAATTTTCTTTTTCAGATAAAGCCCATTATTGGTA
>JAFIEW010000151.1 GCA_020832375.1 Cyclobacteriaceae bacterium | reverse complement strand
CTTCGCTTTGCCGCCTTGAATCTGCAGCACTTGGGACTTTTTAAGCAAGCCCTAACTAGAATTTTATAATTTACAATAATTAAACATTATCTATCGGATTATGAAAATTTTTTATCTAGCTTTTTTCATATACTTTTTGTCGATAAGTCTTCTTTTTGCTCAAAAAATCGACAACTTATTGGTGATATAGGGAAAAGGTAGTCCTGTCCTTAGCTGCTAATCTGACGTGATTCTCTTCTTACAGTTTGTGTTCTGTCTGGCCCTAGTGATACTAGATTGATTGGGATGTGCAAGTATTCTTCCACTTTAGCAATATAGTTTTGCAGCGCTTGCGGGAACTGCTCAAAGCTATCCGATTTTACTTCCTGTGCCCATCCTTTATTTTCCACGTAGATCGGGTCATACTTTTGAATGGCTACATCATATGGCATTTGTGTCGTTTGCTGTCCGGCTTCATCTTGATAGGCAGTGGCAAATTTGATCGTTTCAAAGCTATTTAGCACATCGGCTTTCATCATGTAGAGTTGTGTGACTCCATTGATCATACAGGCATATTGCAAGGCAGGGAGGTCGAGCCATCCGCAGCGACGCGGTCTACCGGTGGTAGCACCAAATTCATTACCGATTTTGGCCATCTGTTTGCCATCTTCATCGAACAGTTCGGTAGGGAAAGGGCCGCTACCTACACGAGTACAATAAGCTTTAAACACGCCAAATACCTCGCCGATATTTTTAGGTGCCACACCTAATCCTGTGCAAGCACCCGCCGCCATGGTGTTGGAGCTCGTCACAAAAGGATAAGAACCAAAGTCGATATCTAGAAGTGAGCCTTGAGCACCTTCTGCCAATACTCGCTTTCCTTCATTGAGTGCCTGATTGATGAGATACTCGGTAGAGGTTATCTTAAAAGCTTGAAGGTATTCCAATGCCTCAAAAAATAAGTTTTCTTTCTCCGCTAGTACATCGGAATAGTCAAAGTCGTAAAACTCAAGGATGGTTTTGTGCTGATCTCTGAGAGCTTCGTACTTCTTTTTGAAGTCTGCAGATTTGATATCGCCGGCACGCAGCCCAAGTCGCGCAATTTTATCTTGGTAAGTAGGGCCTATTCCTTTGAGCGTTGAGCCAATTTTAGAGCTGCCTTTAGCTTTTTCATAGGCTGCATCAAGGAGCGCATGAGTAGGTAGGATAAGTTGAGCCTTTTCTGATATGAAGAGATTTTTACGAGGGTCAATATTGAATTGCTTAAGCGCTTCCAACTCTTTCTTAAGAATTACAGGGTCAAGCACTACGCCGTTACCAATTACATTTTGTATGTTTTCTCTGAAGATCCCACTAGGTATTTGGTGTAAAACATGCTTGATGCCATCGAATTCGAGCGTATGTCCTGCATTGGGCCCTCCTTGGAAGCGAGCAACAATATCATAGTGCGGAGCCAAAAAATCAACAATCTTTCCTTTACCCTCGTCACCCCACTGGAGGCCGAGCAAAACATCTACTTTCATTGGTTGTAATTCGTGTTGCAGTTTGTAATGGTCAATTATTTATAAACTTGTGATAATCCTTTCGATCTCAATGGCTTTAGAAATTATATTATTAAGCCTATTTATGCTGAAACGCTTAAGCTGGTTGAATAGATATTATTCTTGACCTAAGACATTAGCAACGGCCTCTTCTTTGCTCGCGCAAATACCGAAAATTTTATCTAGCTTGGTGATCATAAGTACTTTTTTTACTTGGTCGGTAGCTTTAAACAAGCAGATATCACCTCCCTTATTTCGAATTTTGGTGAGTAAAGTAATTAATACACCCAGGCCAGCGCTATTGATGTAGCGCATATTTTCGATATCTACCACAAGGAAAAATTTCTCTTCTCCTAGTTTGGCACTTACCTGTTCTAATATGGCTGTGCCATTTTCTTCACCTAGAAGATCGCCATTGATCTTCAGTAAATGATACCGATCATCTTGCTCTATAGAAAAACTATTCATAAGCGAAGCTTTTAAAGTTAAATGAAGACAGTATTACTCAAGAATGTACGATTATTCAGCATTTTTTCGATCACAATTTTCTCGTGTGCACTTTCCGTACAAGATGAGAGAGTGGTGCATGATCTTAAAGTCAAGTAGCTCACCCACCATATTTTGAATATTTTGAATTCGCGGATCACAAAACTCTAATACCTTATGGCAATCCGTACAAATTAAATGGTCGTGTTGCTTAAAGCCATAGGATTTTTCGTATTGAGCAAGGTTTTTACCAAACTGATGCTTGCTGACAAGGTCACATTCTACTAAAAGGTCTAGTGTGTTGTAAACAGTAGCCCTGCTCACCCGATAGTTCTTATTTTTCATGTTGATGTAAAGTGACTCTACATCAAAATGGCCTCCCCGAGTATATATTTCTTCTAATATAGCAAAGCGTTCGGGGGTTTTTCGAAGACCTTTGTTCTCTAAATAGGCTGTAAAAATCTTTTTTACCTCTTTATATAAATCCTCATTTAAAGCCATTGATATAATTTTTATTTCTTGTTAATCTCCATAGTTAAGGGAAAGAAATGTACTACTCCTCAGTATTGTAATGAGTGCCGTACAAGCTTTCATGGTCTTAAGAAGCGTGAGTAGCCAAAAGTAAACTCACTGAAGATTATTATTTCTTTTGACAAATATAATTCGAAGTATAAGAATAACCTAAAACTCAAGCCTCTGAGTATAGGCTTAGTAGTGCTTGCAGATTGATAATTAGGTTTTTTTTTTGGCGTGGGATGAGGACTCAACTTTAGCCCTCCTTAGAGACCTTCACATCACTGTTGCATAAAGCAAAGCAGCTGTATTTCTCCAATACCTAATGGGGCACTGTTTAAATAGGGCACGCTTAAAAACAGCCAAATTGTTGATTAATAAATCATAAAATCTATACTTTATTTATTTAAGTGCACAGTTTTTATTCAAAAGTAGTGAAAATGCTTGTACGAAAATGTCTGAGATCGACATTTTGTAGCTTAGCCCCAAGCCTTATCGTAATCTGTGGTTCGTAAATCGTAAGTGGTATTTATGAGTTGAATTCAAGTTTGAAAATAGATTAAAAGAAGCTTTTGAAATAGATCATTTTTTCCAGCAAATATGACAAGCGAAGCTTGTGCCGCCTCGAATCTGCAGTACTTGAGCGTTTTTAAGCAAGCCCTAAATAACTTTGGGCTCATTTTACATCTTTTTATCGATTGATTAGTGTTGCGAGTATGCATAGTTGTTAGCATGAGGCTGACGAGCACATCTTTTCAAAAGAGCTTATGTGATTTAATAGTTGTGATACCTAGCATGTCGTTGTAAAATATGTCTTTTGCAAGTTTTATCGAAACATAGAGTAAATTCAACTAGTTATTTTTCATCAGATGATTGATGTTTTTAAAATTGCACTTGTCTTTGTTGATAAAAATTTGTTATTTTAAGCGTAAAAATAATTCATTTCATCTAAATTAATTTTGTGTTGATCTGAATTAATCTTAGCTTTTTTCACAAATTAGCTCGTACGGAGCAAGATGATTAAATATTTTATAACCCATGGCAGCTAGTAATAATACTTCGGTAAAAAACAAAACGCATAGTTTGTTCATCGATGATCATCAGTTTGATATTTTTCATGTCGATAGGCGTTTATATCATTTTTTGGGTGATTGGAGAAAAAATAAGGAGATTATAACCAAGATCTTGCTCGAAAAAATAGAAAAAGAATTGGAGCCTGATTCAGCTTATGTACAGCTTGATATGGTCAACCCAATGAGGAAGTCAAGGTTAGGAAACTTCTATTTGGATATTAAAGGCATTGTTGAAATGAATAATAATGCCGCTGTATCAATAGAAAGCCTTGGTTATCACCAGTTGTATGTGAATTACTATGAAACACATGACCCTAGTGAGCATGAAATCCGACAGCGAATCGAGCATAAGCATGGTGTACAACAGTTTCAGATGGAGAAGAGTATTCGAATGAAAAGCTTAAAATACTTTTATCCTGACCAAACACTTGAGCAGCTTGAAATCATGGTAGATAAAATGATGACTCTAGAAGGTTGGCAGGAAAATAAGGATAATCGCCAGCATGCTCGCCTCAGAAGACTTGAGTTAAAAGAGTAGAGAAGCCAATGATGAAAGATGTTTTTTAAAGCAGATTGTCCAAATAATTAGGGCCTGCTTTGACTATCCATAAGTTTAAAAGATGAGTTTTACCTCATTTTAGCGCTCTGTACATTTAAATAAAGCTTCATGAAAGCCATTAGCAATATATCTGACAAACCGCTACAATATAACCTAGTGGATGCAGTAAGTTGAAGGGGAGTCAGGATCCGAGCCTTTGAGGTAAGATACAATATCTTTGGGCTAGATAGAAATATCAGATTGAGTGTGTCATATGAACCATCTTGATCGGATTAATTGATAGATGGTTGGCTCTCCGCATAATGGTTTTACTTTTTACAAAACTTTTCTATAGGCTCTATTAACATATAGCTTCTTTGGCCATGGAGTTATTTGAGGTGAATATTCAATTGATTTTTCATCAAAACCGCAGAAAGGGTATGATCTATTAAGATAAGAACAACCAACTTTAAGTTGTTTTTAAACATGTTATTTTTAATCTGATTTGCTACTATTATCATTCCACGCTAAGCATAAAAACCCATTGAAACTAGTCTGTACTAGAAAGAAAGTTTTTTTTTAAAGTGATTAGGTCTAAATTTGCGATTCATCAAAATGCGTCGCCTTCCCATGGAATTAAATATGCTCAGTGCCATCTCACCAATAGATGGTAGATACAGAAACAAAGTGAGTGCTCTTGCAAAATATTTCTCAGAATTCGGTTTAATTAAGTATCGAATCAGAGTGGAGGTACTGTATTTTATTGAGCTATGTGAGACAGTTCCTCAATTGGCTTCGGTAAGTAAGCAACAAAAAAACGCGCTACGCGAGTGGGCAGATCAGTTTGATGAGGAGGCAGCACAGGGGGTTAAAAAGACGGAAGGAATTACCAATCATGATGTAAAGGCTGTAGAATACGCCATAAAAGACTATTTTAATAATAATGAATTGGAGGAATACGTGGAGTTTGTCCACTTTGGTTTGACCTCACAAGATGTAAATAACACAGCCATTCCGCTCTCTATCAAGGACTATTTAGAGGAGGAGTATTACCCATGTATAGATGATTTTTTGGAGGAGCTGGAGCGCAAATGTAAGATGTGGTCGCAGATATCAATGCTTGCACGTACGCACGGGCAACCAGCCTCACCTACTCGCTTAGGCAAAGAGTTTGAGGTATTTCTCGTGCGCTTACGGACACAGCTAGAGAGCTTAAAAAAGATACCACTAGCGGCAAAGTTTGGTGGAGCAACAGGCAATTTCAATGCGCATAAGATTGCTTATCCGGAGCAAGACTGGTTGGCGTTTGGTAAAAACTTTGTGGAGCTTAGTCTTGGTTTGCAGCATAGCTTTCCTACTACTCAAATCGAACACTACGACCATTTGGCAGCACTTTTTGATAACTTAAAAAGAATCAATACCATCTTAATGGATTTTTCTAGAGATGTATGGCAGTACATTTCAATGGATTACTTTAAGCAGAAAATTGTAGCGGGTGAAATAGGCTCCTCGGCCATGCCTCATAAAGTAAATCCGATCGATTTTGAAAATGCAGAGGGTAATTTAGGAATTGCCAATGCACTATTGGAGCATCTAGCGGCAAAGCTACCCATATCACGACTCCAAAGAGATCTTACCGATAGCACCGTACTCAGAAATGTAGGAGTTCCTTTCGCTCATATTTCCATTTCTTTTAGTTCATTGCTTAAGGGCCTTTCAAAGTTAGAGCTCAATGAGGCCAAGTTGAAAGCAGATCTTGACGACAATTGGGCGGTAGTCGCCGAGGCGATTCAGACTATTTTAAGAAGAGAAGGCTACCCTCAGCCCTATGAAGCCTTGAAGGGACTCACTCGGAAAAATGAAAAAATCGATGAAGCTACAATCAAAGATTTTATCAAAAAGCTTAATTTAAGTGATGAAGTGAAAGAAGAGTTGCTACTGATAAGTCCGCATAATTATACCGGTATTTAACCTTCAAAAATTTTGTAGGAGCTTCACGGGTATATATTGTAAAAGTGAACTTGCCGTTTCAAAAAGTATAAGACACGAAGATGCTCATATTTGCAGATTTATTTTTTACGGCTTTTCATACCTTATTCATTGTGTTCAATGTAGTCGGTTGGGCATTTGAAAAAACAAGAAAAACCCATCTAGTTACCATCAGCCTCACGCTTATGTCATGGGGTGTGCTGGGTATTTGGTATGGTTTCGGATATTGCCCGCTTACCGATTGGCATTGGCAGGTGCTAAGGGCCTTAGGAGAAACTGAATTGCCGGTAGTGTCCAGTTTTGTGTGTAATGCTTGATTTCTTAAATGATGAAGTGTCGCAATTATAGTTGATATTTATTTAGTCTTCAAGTTTACTATTTATATTTTTCTTTT
>JAFIEW010000013.1 GCA_020832375.1 Cyclobacteriaceae bacterium | reverse complement strand
TTCGTAATGGCATTAGGATTCGTAATGAGAGTACAAAATGCAATAAAATCAAGTACTTAGCAACTGAGGCATAGCACCGCTATGTTGAAGGCGATAAATACAGCGAAGCGATTGATTTTGAAGCAGTTTGCGCTCGGAATAGAATTTCTAATGCATATTTCCATCTAACTAGTTCTTAGAGCAGCATTTAATTCATCAACTGACATGTTCAATGAAAGTATCTTTTTTTTCAAAAACCCTAACTTGTGCAGTTGAGGTTTTACATTTCTACCAGAATCCGGGAAGGGATTAAATCACCATTTGATACATAGGCTTTTTCATGCTACAATCTAAAGTTAGCTACTTTACGTTACTTATTTTTCAAGTCTTAGAATCTGGGTTAAACTCATTCAAATGGTAAAGCAAAATGAGAGGGTTACTAATTACTCCTTTATCAAGCGAAACCTGTGCCGCCTCCAACCTGTTGAACTTGGGATTTTTTCGGCTAGCCCTAAGTAACCTATTATTCCATCCAATATAAGCGCCTAGGATCCGTTTTAATCAAGTGAAATATTTTAAATCAACAAAAATTTTCTGATATCAATTTACGCTGCGGATGCGTTTGATTTTGAAGTATTTTTAGCTCGGAATAGAAATTATAATGTATATTCCGGACTTAAGGATTATAGATCCGATTTAAATCCTTTAGCCATATCCTTAAATAAACATAAGTAAACAGTCTAAGTAAAGGGTTATCCATTTGATTTTATTCTTCTATATGAATACCACTTTTTTTTATTTGGAAATATACTGCCAGTAGTTATGAAAACAAACTTTTTATTTTCCACAATAGCCATGATCTTAATTTCATTTTCATCGACAGCTTATACGCAGGGGCTAAATGAAAAAACCCTTGAAGAACTACTCGACGCTAGAGATGTGCTTTATGAAGAATATAAAATTTACGAAAGTACCAATAGCTCATTTTGGGGCACAAAGTCAAAAAGGGACTTAAGAAATATCATCGATACGCTCAAGGAGATTATCCGAAAGGATACTGAGATCATTAAGGCCGTGAGAGTTGCCAGTATAGAGAGACAATCTCAAGTCAACAGGATGAAAGGACATGCTGAGAGCCGAGTCAATGAGCTTGAGAGTGAGAATAAATCTCTTAAAAGAAGGCTAGCTTTACAACAAAAATCCATCAGGGAAATTGAAGAGCAACTCGAGGAACTGCAAAAAGCAAGATCTCAAAACCACATTCTGTGGCTAATCATCATTATCAGTGTAGCGGGAAACTTTTGGTTAGTAAAAAACAAAATAAAGGCTAAATTCTAAAATTCAGCCATTTCAAATAGCTCAAGATTTTCATAAATAGCTACTTTATGATCCTCTTTTTTTTGTGAAAGTTTATACATAGCTTGAGCTACAATTTCCGCGTGGATTGGCTTATATTTTTTAAAAGGACCAAAGTACAAGAAAGGCATAGCTAAACTAACCTTTTTAAAGAGATCTTCACCAAAACGTTTTTCTGATCGATCTCCTAGCAATAATGCTGGTCTAACAATAATCAGCTTGGGAAATTTCAGATCGCTAAGTGCTTTTTCAATTTCTCCTTTGGTACGACTGTAAAAAACGGAGGAGTTTACGTCAGAACCCATCGATGACACTAAGGTAAATATCTGACATTTATTCGCCAAACATTGTTGAGCAAAGGCAAGAACATATTCATAATCAACTTTTCTAAAGGCTGCTTTTGAGCCCGCTTTACCAATTGTTGTACCTAAACAGCAATAAACATGATCAGCAGCAAGCAAAACTCCTACTTCTTCTAATTGCTCAAAATCCAAAACATATTGTAGCAACTTAGGGTGCTCCAAGTCAATTTTTGTCCTAACAACTGCGATAACCTTATCATAGCTACTATCTTTTAAAAGTTGATGTAGCAGATTATTGCCAATCAAACCAGTAGCTCCAACGATCATAGCAGAACTTTTTTTCCTTTCCTTACCCATTGATTTCTTTTGAATGTATTAATTAAGACGAATAATGTCAGGTCTTAAGTTAAAGAACTTATAACTTTCTTCCGAGTGAATTATAAGTGAATATCGTAAAATAAAATGAATAGGATTAATTCATTTTGAAAGATCTTCTAAAAAAATTAATGCTTACCTTTCTATGGTCTCTATTCCCTCCAAAAATTTTAACATCTCTTCCATTAAATGATGTCCTTTATCTTTAGCATACCACCCGTGAACCCATTCTATTAGCTGGTCACGAGACATGCTTGGATTTTCTTTTTCTTGTAGCATCATTTTTTGAATAGCCTCTGGCCTTGGGCCCCATTGCCCTAATAGTTCATGGGTTGAAGCATCAAGAGCTATTAATTTGGGTATTGCTCTACCTCCATTTGTTAGAAATTGATCTATAAGCTCAGGAAATTGATCACGAAGAACATAGTGAGTACTCACCATTGACGACTTTGAGCTTATCAGTTCTAAGTAAGGAATATTTTGCGCAGCATCACCACACCAAGCTTCAGTGATAATGATCCATTGTTGCTTTTTAGTTAATCGCCCAATGTTAGCTAAAAGCGCTGGATCCAAGCTTCCCTTCTTATCAATTCTAAGCATACGCTTATGATTCAATCGAGTATAATCAACCATAAATTGAGAGTGATCATCACCAGTAGTTTTCCCCTCCTGCAAAAGGCTTACGATAAGTTGATGATACTCACTATATGAGTACGAATGATTAAGGTAATGATTAAAATCTATCATGTGGAGTGGTTCGAGCTAAGTACTTAAATATTTTATAAGAGAACGTAAATTTAAGTATTTAGAATGAGAAGTATCGTTAAAAAACAAATATACTCAAGCCTAGCGAAAGAAACCTTCAATTAATTAGATATCGCATCAGTAAGGAGGTAGGTTGCGGAGCATTAAAATCACTCATCTTGAACTTATGGTTGTTTCCTTAGGCGGTTGAAAGCAATATATTATTATATAGATTTTCGATCAAAAATCAAAACTACGGTTGATTGGTTTACAGTCATATAACCACCGCATCAACAAGCTTCTATATGCTAAATCAAAACGTAGCTATCTTATTAATCGTTATATTTTATTAACTTACTTTTCATTCTATCACCACTAAAACATTAGTATTTTGAATAAAACCAAACTTATTGAGCAACTACAGCATCGCCATTCCTATGAAGTTGAGTTTCACCAAGCTGTACTAGAGGTTCATGAACACCTAGCCAATGTATATGATCGATTTCCAGAATATGAAAAATTACGAATATTCGAACGATTAATCGAACCCGAAAGAACTATCAGTTTTCGAGTAGAATGGATGGATGATAATGGAGATATACAAATAAATAGGGGATACCGAGTGCAAATGAATAGTGCATTAGGACCTTATAAAGGCGGATTGAGGTTTTCACCAACAGTAAATCTATCAATTTTAAAATTTTTAGCATTCGAACAAATATTCAAAAATGCACTTACAGGCATTCCCTTAGGTGCGGGTAAGGGAGGCGCTAATTTTGACCCTAAAGGAAAAAGTGACCGCGAGATAATGACCTTCTGCCAAAATTTCTCACTGGAATTACAGCGCCATGTTGGACATTTCACAGATGTACCTGCGGGCGATATTGGAGTTGGTACAAGAGAAATCGGCTACATGTTTGGTGCCTATAAAAAAATTCAGAATCAATTCACAGGATGGATAACGGGTAAAGGCACCGATTTTGGTGGTAGCCTAATTCGCTCAGAAGCAACTGGCTATGGCCTTGTCTATTTTGCCGAAGAGATGCTAAAATCCCGAAAAGAAAGCCTAAAGAATAAGAAGTGTATCATTACAGGTGCGGGTAATGTAGCTCAATTTGCAGCCCAAAAACTAATCGAACTAGATGCCAAAGTAGTGGTAATGTCCGACTCCTCTGGAAATATTTACGCTGAAAATGGACTCACTAAAGAGCAACTCAAAAAACTAATGCATTTCAAAAATGATCTCCGAAAAAGCCTAGCTGATTACACTAAAGATGAGGAATCATTAACATTTTTTCCAATCGATAGAGAGGCTGAAAAATGGGAATATAAAGTGGATTGTATATTTCCTTGCGCGACACAAAATGAGGTAAATGAAGACGCAATCAATAAAATGAAAAAAGCTGGCGTTATGCTCTTAGCCGAGGGAGCAAATATGCCCTTAACGGATGAGGCGCAGGCAGCTATTCTTTCTTCAGAAATACTCTATGCACCGGGCAAAGCGAGTAATGCAGGAGGTGTGGCCGTTTCGGGAATTGAGATGAGCCAAAACCGAATCGGACAATATTGGACAGCGGAAGAAGTGGATCGCAGACTTAAAAACATTATGAAGGAAATTCACAACAATTGCCTTTCAGTTGCTAAAGAATATGGGTTCAAAGATAACTATACCGCTGGAGCAAATATAGGTGGATTTTTAAAGGTAGCTTCTGCCATGAAGCAACAAGGGGTGATATGATCCAAATACATACCCTTCGAAAAAGCGATAAAAAGGGCTATATTTGTCAAAAGAATGGATAAGAAATTATAGATCGAGAAATTCGATAGTGATTTAATGGCTAGAGAGTCATCAGTGAAATTATCCTATCTCAGGGAAATCAAAAAGAACAATTTAAGAAGAGAAAAATAAATAATCCATGAGAAAGAAGATCGTAGCAGGAAACTGGAAGATGAATAAAGACCTGCATTCAGGTCGGGTACTTACTTCCGAAATTAGCAATATGGTAGCTGATGAGGTGAAGCCTGATGTGCAGGTGATTATCTGTGCACCTTACATTCACCTTACCAGCTTAGGGGCTATTATTGAAGGCAGAAATAATATTGCAATTGGAGCACAAAATCTACATCAGGAAGTTTCAGGTGCTTACACTGGCGAAATTTCAGCAAGCATGCTCCAATCAATAGGAATCAATTATGCTATTATAGGACATAGTGAACGTAGAGAATATTTTGGAGAGAGTGATGCATTGATCTCCAAAAAAATCGATCAAGCATTCGAAAATAACATAACTCCTATTTACTGTTGTGGCGAGACCCTTGACATTAGAGAAGCCGACAATCACTTCGCTGTGGTTAACAAACAAATATCAGATGCACTTTTCCACCTATCTGAAGATCAAATTAAACAAGTAATCATCGCATACGAGCCTGTATGGGCTATTGGGACGGGCAAAACCGCCACCGCTGAGCAAGCTCAAGAGATGCATAAAAACATTAGAGAGCACCTATCAAATAAATACTCAAAAGCTGCAGCAGATGCCATAAGTATTCTTTATGGGGGGAGCTGTAAGCCTGACAACGCAAAGGAAATTTTTGCTGGTGCTGATGTAGATGGTGGCCTCATTGGCGGGGCGTCGCTAAAGAGTCGTGATTTCGTTGATATTTGTAAATCATTCTAACCGCTTGAAAATATTAGAGACAAGCCAGTTAGATTAGAAATAGGCCAATACTAAAACTCAATTACAGCGTGAAATGAGGAGCGTAATTTACTGTCCTTATTTCACCTTAATGGTTTTCAAAAACGAATCGAATACTTGCTATTTACAGCTTCAGCATGAGGATAGAAAAAGCTTGTTAGAATTTAATCAACGCATACATCTTTTCTAAAGAGTTATTTCAAGGCTGATAAGCACTAAAAGTGGCTATAATGCCATACGAATAAGAACTAAACTCGACTATTGTCAACACCTTATTCCTCTAGTCTATTTCTGTCTAGCGAATAACTTTCAGGGGATTGGCACTAATCTTGTTCTGTAATAAGTTATAATTTAAGTCTGATTATGCCAACTTGAAAAAGAAGCTAATCTAACGGTTGAAAATACTGTGCAATTGATTAAAACATTCATCTGGGTATGATTAGGATATACTTTTTTTTTGTAAGCATCATGCTTTTATTGCCTTTTAATCTACTTGCAACAGATCCGTTAGACTTGTTATCTAAGGCCGATAAACCAGATGTTTGCAAAATTTATGGAGGAATCTACATTACGGATAATCCGGCAATGGCAGATTTCATAATATATGAAGAAGATTCAGAAGCATTTGCCAATTTAGTGGTATTTGAAGAAGACAATCAGCTTTTCGCTGATCAGAGTGGTATGTGGTATTTTGTTCCTAACAGAGGTTTTGCAGACTTCATCGTCTACTTTTCTGAGCGCCGAGCTTATGCTGACTTCACAGTGTTTTTTATCGATACACGTACGTTTGCAGGATGTAGATAAATATTTATATCAAGCTATAAGAAAATGTATTTGAGTGCCTGTAATTAAGAATCATGTAGGAAAGTTAAATTGAATTATCATTCCACGAAAAAAAGTTTTATACAATTTTATCATCACCTAACATGGACTACAAGGTTGTAGCAATTAAATGCAGCGAAGAGACTGCTGAAATACTGAGTGCAGAACTTTCTTACGTTGGATTTGACTCTTTTGCATTCGAAAATGATGAACTCACAGCTTCTGTAGCTTCTGAAGGCTTTGATAGGGAGGGAGTACTAGAAATTCTCGATCGCTATACTATATCAGAATTTGACATTAGTGATCAGAAAAAAGTGAATTGGAACGAAGAGTGGGAAAAAAACTACGATCCTATAGCTGTTGAAGATCTTTGCTACATCCGAGCGGATTTTCATTCGAAGCCAGATCGCAACTTTAAACAAGAGCTTATAATTACACCTAAAATGTCTTTTGGCACAGGGCATCATCATACGACTTGGCAGATGACCAGAGAACTTTTTGCGCTTCACCCATTTCCAGCAAAAGTTATGGATGCAGGAACGGGGACTGGTATTTTGGCTTTACTAGCAGAAAAACTAGGTGCAAAAGAAGTGCTTGCTTTTGATATTGAAGATTGGTCAGTTGAAAATACGCTTGAAAATGCCACTGCCAATAATTGTACTAAGGTGAAAGCTGAAGTAGGTACAATAAAGGACTTTTTGGAGGTACAAGCATATGATGCGGTGCTGGCAAACATTAATAAAAACGTATTGCTTAATGAAATTTCATTGTACGCAAAGGTTTTAAAAAATAAGGGCATACTGCTACTTAGCGGGTTTTATGACTATGATGAAAAAGACATTATGGGTGCAGCAAAGAAAGCCGGATTTGAGAAAGTAAGATCTACTACTCGAGAAGGTTGGATGATGCTTCATTTGCAGCTAACATAATGGGGATTTAGTACTGAGATGTTTAGACAAAGGGGAAGAAAACGTACTTATGAGCATAATTTGAAGATCGCGTCCCTGCTATCTTTTGTGGCGGGAATGGTCAATGTCGCCGCTTTTTTAGCTGTAAAAGAATTAGCTACCAATGTGACGGGGCATTTTGCATTTTTTATGGAAAAAGCCCTTACACTGAGCTTCCAGTCAGGGTTAAAATATTTTTTGTATATCGCAGCTTTCCTTTTAGGTTCTTTTTATGCAAGCTTTATCATGGAGTACCAGAAAGAATCGCGCTTTAAATCTACTTATAAAGCTCCTGTTATCACGGAAAGCCTTCTTTTGATGACTATCGCCCTGATTGGTCATGAGCTTATTATTTATAAGCCAGATCTCCTAGTCATCATTTTACTCTTCGCTATGGGACTTCAAAATTCACTCGTAACTACCATCTCGGATGCTATCGTACGAACCACCCACCTGACAGGTTTATTTACAGACCTAGGCATTGACCTTTCAAAATTGTTCTTCACCAAGGAAAAGGCTAAATTGTTTGCATCAATTAAATTGAGGTTGACCATTGTACTATTTTTCTTTTTGGGGGGAATTTTAGGAGGGTTTTCCTACGGTGCCTTACAACTAAGAGTACTCATGATTGCTGCAATTTTACTGATTATTGGGTTGATTTATGACAATTTAAGCCTAATGGTGAGGAGAAAATATCAACATGCTCGCTTTAAGATGAAGAGTAGATAACGTAGGGTGACAGGAACGTGGAGATAGTGAATTTAACCAAAAAAGCTTGATAACTTTAGTAAAGCTCCTATATTGGAAACTACTGATTATTGATAATCAGTAGTTTCATTTTTTCTAGTGCCTAATCCTGTATACCTTTTAAACTAGGCATTCTTAAAAACAGCCAAACACCTCTTTTTCAGAACTATACAAGATTTTTTTTTAAAGGGTAAGTTTTTTTAGCATAAGCATTGTAGGAAAACGTCAAGTTTGACATATTAAGGGTTAGCGTCATGCTAAGCTCTCTTTTGCTTGGTTTAAGTTAAAAAGTATGTCAAAACACCTTCACTTTACTGTCCCGAGTATGCTGAACCTAAGGCTTTCACATCAGAATCTAACTATTTATAAATCAACGTTTTCAACTCATTTTCATTTACAAAACCTCGATACATCCCTTCAGAGTTAAATTCTAGGCAGATATTACCAACTGAATCTATGGCTATCACACCACCTTCACCACCCATAGTCCGAAGCTTTTCTTGCACTACTATTCGACATGCCTCGTCCAAGGATTTGCCACCATATTCCATCATTGCGGATACATCATGGGCCACCACCGCACGAATAAAGTACTCACCATAACCTGTGCACGAAATTGCACAGGTAGTATTATTGGCATAATTCCCTACTCCGATCATTGAACTATCCCCAAGCCTGCCATATTGCTTATTGGTCAATCCTCCAGTAGAAGTAGCAGCGGCAAGATTACCAGAAAGATCGAGGGCTACGGCACCTACAGTTCCAAATTTACGCTCCTTACTCTTACTATGATCAAGCTGCACCCTCCCTTCCTCTTGCGCCTCTTTGAGTTGGAGCTTACGAAAGTCAGTTGCAAAATATTCAGCATTTTCAAAAACAAGCCCCTTCTCTTTGGCAAATTGCTCGGCACCACGACCTACCATATACACAAATTCAGAATTGGAGAGCACTTTGGCTGCTAGCTGTACTGGGTTTTTTACACCACTTACTTCCGCTACAGCACCTGCCGATAGGCTTTTACCACACATGATTGAAGCTTCCATCTCGTGGGTACCTGCTGCAGAGAATACGGAGCCCTTACCCGCATTAAAAAGCGGGCTGTCTTCCATTACACTTACTGCAAGCTCGACGGCAAGTAGTGCGCTGCCACCTGATTTTAAGCATTGCTTCCCCTTTTCTAAAGCTAACTTTAAAGCTGTGTGATATTTTTTTTCAATGTCAGCGTTCATCTGAGAACGCAAAATGGTGCCTGCACCGCCATGAATAGCAAGTTGATAACTCATATCAAAAATTAGAAATTTAAAATAAAATTAGATTAACCTTAAGAAACAAGGTATGACTAACAGTCGAAAATCGGCTGTAGATGCAATAAGGAACACCAAGAAATGACGCTTAATTGCTTCAAGTGCATATGACGATAGGCTAATATTGTATGATGACTGAACGTTATGATAGGCAAATTAAAAAAAATAAGTCCTACCAACAATATATTCCACTAATAAAATCAACTCTCATAAGTTTTTATTTCACTACCAGTAAAATTCCTCCCAAAAATGGGTCATCATATTATACTTCCTTAATAAGAAATAAATGTGAGTCTTAAATAATAAGGCTTAGAATGATTAGGGACTCTTTACAGCTAATCAATAGAGAAAACTAAGTACTCTTCTTTTGAAGATACCTCCTTGTTGAAAACGAAAGCCTACAAAAGCCCTAGCATTTGTGGTATTGGTGGTGATTTCTAGACCATTATCAAGAGTAAAGCGACTAGTTTGCACAAAATAGGATGCACCTGCAAAAAACTTCCCTCTATCGTAAATAATGGCCGAACGAAGGTTAACCTCAGGAGCAATATTATACCTGCTAGCAAAGCTATCACTTTCACCGAAACGGTAATAATGACTTTGAAGAGCAATCCCTCCAAAGAAGGCAAGATTGAAATAAAAGTCTCCGAAAACGTAATTATGTCCGTATCCCGGTAAGAAAGCTAAACTCCAAAATACCCCACGATCTAAATCACCGCTACCTGTGCTATGGTCAGATCCTTCAAACCAATCTGGAAGTAGCGTGGCTTGATCTGATGACATACCAAACCGCTCCATTGAAGCTTTCCATACTACAGAGCCAGCGCTTTTTATTTGCTTCTCTCTTTGAGTGTAAGCAGCTTTAAAAGAATATTGCTCAGGGCTTACTGTATAGAAAACATTGACGAACGCTTTCGTTACTCGCAAATCATCACGTACAAAACCTTCTCCATTATTCTGACCGAAATCACCAGGATTGTCAATAAAGAAGCCTTCATACCATTGGTAAGTTAGGTCGACTCCCCAACGCCGAAAAAACTGGTTGATTTGAAAATCAAATACTGTAGGATCACCAAAGCGATCTACATCTCTGAAAGAAGCGGGCAGCGGTAAAGCGAGGTTAAATCCAAGCCCAAAAGCTTGACCTGATACCCCTACCCTTGCTGTTTGGTTGACCTGATAAGTAAGCGGTATATCGGCACCTTCGGTGTCTGTAAATGATAGATCAAGCGTACGGTATTCTATTAGAAATTTGAAGATAACCTTATCTGTGTAATATCGGATATAGTCAAAGTCCACAGTATCTTGCTCAAAGTACCAGCGATTTTGTGCCGATGCCTGCTGAAGACTGCCAAAAAATAAAAAAGCAATAAAAAAAATTCTAATACTTGCGGACATCCTGAGTTACTGATTCAAATTCATTTTTTCGGTTGATTAATTCGATGATTTTTTTGGCCGAACGATCAGGACTATAAAGTTGGTTTTCATTTTTGAGATTTAAAAATTTGTCAATCTTAGAAAACTGTTTGGGATCAGATGCTCTGATCTCGCTTTGCATCTCAGTATCTACTACACCCGGTGCAACTGCAAATACTTTTACCGACTCTTTGCGATTACGCTGCTCAAGAGCCACCACCTCACTAAACATATCCAAGGCTGCCTTACTAGTGCAATATAACCCCCAGCCATCCACAGGGCTCTTGCCTGCACCACTACTTATATTAATAATCTGCCTAGAAAAGCTCATCCCACGAAAAGCCTTTAAGAACTGATGCGTCAGCTGAATTACAGCACTCACATTGAGGTGAAGTACCCTGCTTATTTCACCCGGATTGAGTTCACCAACGTAAGCCGCAGTACCCAACATACCCGCATTGTTAATTAGAACGGCCTCATCCCACTCTCGCTGGGAAAGCTGTGTAAATAGTTCTTCGGTATTAGCTGCCCAGACATGAGGTTCAGTAGATAAATCAATGGACAAAGCTTGATAGTTTTCATGATCAATGCTATGTGTCCTACTGATGCCCACTACATGATTATTGCCCGCTGAAAGCAATTGTTCTGCAAGCGCTTTTCCAATACCTTTACTTGATCCTGTAATTATAAATACTCGCATAAAGACTCATTTGTACCCTCACTCCAACGCAAAATAAATAAAAAAGCTACTATATCACGATAAAATGATATTATGATTGGATTTCTAGCTGCTTATAACTATAACCACAGCATCCGAAACTGGTTTTATCAAGCACAATAAAAAATTATACTTTAAGATTGACATGACTTTAACAAAGGCTCAAAAATATTTCAAATTCTGCTTAACTTTCATGCTACGAGATCGATTAACTTAATACGTATCCGTTAATGGATCCTTAATTATCAATTATAAACATAAGCTTATGCCTAAAATAGAAAATCAAGATTTTCTTTTCAAGTATTTAAACAATGCTTCACCCACTGGATTTGAACAGTCAGGCCAAGAAATATGGCTAGAGCATATCAAGCCCTTTGTAGACACCTATATGACCGATAGCTACGGCACAGTAGTGGGTGTTGTTAATCCAGAAGCTGAATTCAAAGTAGTAATAGAAGCCCATGCTGATGAAATAAGCTGGTTCGTTAATTACATTAGCGATGATGGCTATCTTTATGTGGCGAGAAACGGTGGCTCTGACCATCAGATAGCTCCTTCAAAGCGAGTTAATATTCACACCGAGCAAGGGATTGTAAAAGGTATATTTGGATGGCCAGCTATCCACGTAAGAAAGCAACCAGGGGGAAAAGAAACAGCTCCTAGCCTTCAAAACATTTTTATCGATATTGGCTGTAGCAACAAGGAAGAGGTAGAAAAAAAGGGTGTACATGTAGGTTCTGTTATCACTTTTGATGATGAACCATTCTTCTTAAACGACAACCTCCTGGTAGGTAGAGCACTTGATAATCGCATCGGCGGCTATATGATCGCTGAGGTGGCACGTAAAATCAAAGAAGGTAAGCATAAATTAGACTTTGGATTGTACATCGTCAATGCAGTGCAAGAAGAAGTGGGATTAAGAGGTGCTGAAATGATCGCTGAAAGAATCAAGCCTGATGTTGCTATCGTGACCGACGTATGCCATGACACCTTCTCACCACTTTATGATAAAATCGTGAGTGGAAGTCAAAAAGCTGGAGATGGCCCTGTCTTGACCTACGGCCCTGCAGTGCATAATAACTTGCTCAAGGAAATTATTCAGACAGCCGAAAAAAATAAAATTCCGTTTCAGCGGTCAGCCGCGAGTAGATCTACCGGAACTGATACAGATGCTTTTGCTTATTCTAACTCTGGAGTTCCTTCGGCCTTGATATCATTACCTTTAAAATACATGCACACCACAGTAGAAACCATTCATACTGGCGACATGAATCATGTAATTGAGCTGATGTATCAATACATCATACAGCTGAAGAATAAAACAGATTACTCTTACATCAAAAATCCAAATTAGATTTCTGATCTTTTCGATATTACAAGCACCTAAGCATAAGCATGGGTGCTTTTTTTATGCTTTAAGGCGTGCAAATAAAGAGGGTTGATTACAAGAATAATCATACACTCCACTACTTGAGTACAGAGGGGCAAAATTAATCTTTCACAGGTGTAGATTTCAACTAAATATTTAAATTAGCGTGGAATGAGGGTATCTCTAAGCTTCCTACCGACTATTTGTAATTGAGTCTTCTGAAAGCCTGTGGTATACGTAAGTAGGATAGTCCACTTTTGCTACTTCAAGCTCATTCTCTAGTGCTCGCTCTACTAGATCGCTATCGGAAGCATAATTGATAGGTTTAAATCCCTTGAGTTGATGAATGGCAGATCTTCGAGCAAAGATGGTTCCTCCCACGGTGCAGTCCTCAATATCGATGAGTTGCTTGGGGTTGTCTTTATCAGGAACTAAGGTACTTCCAATTATTTTCACACCACCGTGGATAATATGAACTTCCGGATTCTTTTCCATAAAATTATATCGCAAGCGAAGGTGATTTTTTAAATAATGGTCGTCACTATCCAAAAAGGTAATATATTTACCACTACTATTTTGTAAACCTACGTTCAATGAGCCGGGCTGCTTTCGATTGCTATGGCGGATGTATCTAAAGTTTGGATAATTATCTAGGTACTTTTTGAAGATTTGAAAAGTCTGATCTGTACTACCATCGTCCACCAAAATAAACTCATAATCAGTAAAGTCCTGTTTGATAAGGCTCAAAATACCCTCTTCAAATAGGTCGGCTCGATTGAAAGTAGCCATAATAACAGAAATTCCGACTGAATTAGTAATCATATTGAAAATTAATTTACAGGCTCTTGCTGACCTCTTTTATTCACTATTTTATACAAATATTTCTTGTACTGTCGCATGACCCACAAATGCACTAATGCTTGGGTATTCATATAAATAACCCATGGTAGCCTAGGCACAAATTCATGAATGGCAGTAATCGTATATCGATCTTGCAACACATTTCTAAACTCAAGCCATCCGTAATCAAATCGCTTCACAAGCCATCCACCATTAATGTAAAAAATTTGGCGAGATGCATCACTTCTATCGTTAATCAACTTAAGTTGAAGCATTGGCCTATTGATACCAAAAAGATAAAATCCTACTGTATCGTCATTTGTTTCTTTCGCAGTAATTAAAAAACCAAAAAAGGTAGGCAACCACAATTTATAGCGATTGGCTATCCAGTGAGCTGGAAGCTTACCTTCATTAGGCAATCGCTGAAAACTTCTCACCGTATTTTTTTCTTTTGCTTCATATTGAAAGGAAGGAAGTGGAGCCAGTTCTTTCTCATTTTCAGAAAGTGCATAATTCAAACTTTCTTCGAAAGTCTCATATTCAAAAGCAAATTCTTCTGGCAACCCATGGCTTGGATCTACCGTCATTTGATGCTTTAAACTTTCTACTAATGGTGATACCAAAGTAGAGGAACTATTAGAAATCCATCCTACCCAAAGTTTAGAAAAACCTAAACTAAAAAATGGGACACTAAAGATCCATCTTCTCTTACCCATAAGTTGGGCCGTTCTTTGAAGCATATTCCGATAGCTCATTACCTCAGGAATACCAACCTCTACAGGCCGACCATATAGATTCTCATTCCCTAAAGAATAATCGATTATTCGCAAGATATCTTTAATGCCTATCGGCTGATTTTCGGAATCACACCATTTAGGACAAGCCATGATAGGCAGTCTATCTACCAAGCGCTTCACTATATTAAAGGAAGAACCGCCTGGCCCAATTACAATACCTGCACGCAGAGCTGTAAGGGCAGGTCTCTTAGAACCAAGAGTTTGCTCTACCTCATAGCGACTACGCAAATGACGAGACATTTCCTCCGGATGTTTCTCCTTAGGTAATATCCCACCCATAAAAATAATTTGCTTTACCTCATTATAATCGCAGGCCCGAGCAAAATTATCTGCAAGCAAGAGGTCGGTATCATCGAAGCTACCTTGATTGAGGCGGGTGGCAGCATTCATCGAATGCACTAAGTAAATAGCATAATCTGCACCTTTTACGGCTTCCATTGTACTCGTGATGGAGTACATCTCTACCTGTCGCCATTCTACCTCAGGATAGGGATTGTCTTTGACCTTCTTTCTACTCAAAGCGATGATATGGTACTTATGCCGATAAGCTTCTATGAAAAATCTACCGATGAAACCTGTCGCACCTGCGATTACTACCTTCTTCATCTGCTTACATTTTAAGTGGAAAATCCATTGTAAACAATATTCTCGTTCATAAGGTGAATTCTTGATTCAATTTATAAAAAATCAACTGCCTACCTACAGTTTATAGAATCAGTTTAGATACCTTTTGTTTGAATTAGACTTTTATTAAAAAAGCATCCAAATAGGAATGATAAAGCGAGGCTACAATAAGTATATTATGAAAAAAAAGGGTAATCTCCCTGTTATTGGATAGGGAAAAAAATAATAATTGAAAAACTTAAGCGATCATGAAGGCAGGTTGACCTTTGATCTTTCGCTTTTTCTCTACTCCAAGCTTTTCACCAATAAGTTTGAGTAGCTGATTGGAAAGGGTATATCTGTAAGAGCTGTCAGGACGAAACACGGTGATTTTTAGAAAGGTCTTCAAAATACGAGCATCTTGAAGTAAATCTTCGAGCCATAAATCGTATTGTTGTTGCCAATCGTCTCGATATTTTTGTTGTGGGGTGCGACCATCAAAAATAATCTCTAGTTGAGAGCTACCATGCTTTAGACGGTAGGCACCTGCCAAGAATGAATAAACACCATTCAATTCATCATGTCCTTTCATGTAGGTGTAGGATTGCACACGCAAACTAGTCTCATCACCCAATCCTAGTGGATTGAAATGAATCTGATATGCTTGCTTTAAGTCTTCAAGAAGCATTTTCAGCAACTCATCTCTCGAAAGCTCTTGCGCTTCACGAAGAAGATAGTTCTTATCGTATGGAAACAAATTTATCTGCTTGGACATAGCACAAAAATAAGTAATTGCTGGCTAAAAAAGAACTCTCTCGGGAAGTTATCCACCTAATTATCCACATTTTTATGTACATGATGTATTACGAAACAAAAGTAATGCATAACCTAAATGCCTAAGCGATTTCAATAAGCTTGTCTGTAGAAATTTGACTTTAAAAATATTAGGAAAAAACCTTAAAAACAACTAGCAAGGTTGAGCAACATTAATAAGCAGTAACAAACACTTTTGATACAATTAATATTAAATAGGGCTTGCTTAAAAAGTCCCAAGTACTGTAGATCCGAGGTGGCACAAGCTTCGCTGTCTTATTTGATGGGAAAAATGATATGTTTCAAGAAGCTTATTTTAAGCTTTTAAGCTTTTTCAAATAAATACCACTTACGAATCACAGATTACGATAATGCTTAGAACTAGGCTACAAAATGTCGATCTCAAACATTTTCGCGTAAGCGCTTTCACTACTTTTGAATAAAAACTGTGCACTCAAATAAATAAAGTATAGATTTTATGATTTATTGATCAACAATTTAGCTGTTTTTAAGCTTGCCCTAAATAGGTGTGACTGAGATATGAATGATCTCTTTCCTACTCGAAAAGAAGAATAGATTTTAAGAATCGAGATTGTACTCTGTCAGATTGAAGTAATAAAAAACTCGCTCACTATTACTATCTTTGTCTAAAATTAAAAATACATGAATCTTTTTACGCTCTTACACATAGTCTTTTCCTTTTTCAGCACCACTGTTGATTCAAATCAATCCACTTTGGATTATTCGCTAGAAGATCAATACCGTTCGTTAGTGATGCTGGTCGAAAGAGACACTCTAGATCCTAGAAGAGGCAAGGAAGAAAAATTGAAATATAGTAAAGATATCCTCGATAAAGATTTTGACTTCGAGCTTAAAAGAATCAAAGACAATAAGAAGTTTGAATTGAGCTTCAGAAACAGTGAAGAACGCCAAATGAGGGTAAAAATTTATGATATCTTAGGCAATCTTTTACACGAGGAAGAGCTTTTTGTACGAGGTAGTTACTCTAAAGAATTTGATGTATCTAAGTTTTCTGCAGATGTCTTTGTAATTGAAGTGGGAGGTGCAAAGTACAATAAAACAAAAAGCATCCAAATACTATGATAAGGATGCTTTTTTAGTTTCAGGCAAATACTTATTTCCCTTTTTGCAGGATTAAACCGATCAAAAATAGCGCCCCACTTAATATTACCGGCCACCAATTGGCAGTACTTACCGCAATATCAGCTCCCAATATCTCAAAACTTTGGGAATCCTCATAAGCCTGATAACCAAACACCGCAAGTCCTAAAATCCCGACAACTAAAAATAAAATTGAAATAATTTTTTTCATGATGGTCTAAGTTTAAAATGTAAAAAATATCTTTATGCTATGATTAACTACAAATCCATGCATAGTTTACGATATGAACATTAAAAATGTTATCTTCAATAAGGGGAGCCAGTAATGCAAAAACATTGCTTAAAGAATCAGAAGATGCAGTTCACATTAGAAAATGTCTAATGTAAAACAGCACTTTTGCTAATCCACTGTTTTACAAATAAAAAAATAGAATAATCTAAGCTTGCTTCTGTATTGGTGAAAGAAACACGATAAGGCCCCAGTTTTCAAACATTGGCATACTGGCAAAATCAAAGCTGAAGTCTCGGTAAAAACAAACAAAAGTTTCCTCTTCAGTTAGAATTAACCTAAAGGCTCATTAAATAAGCTAGCCACGAAAGCTTTTCTGTCAAAAATTTTGAGATCTTCGACCCTCTCCCCTACTCCAATATACTTCACGGGTACTTTGAGCTGATCTGATATACCTATAACCACACCGCCTTTGGCGGTACCGTCTAATTTAGTGATGGTAAGGGAGCTAATTTCGGTTGTTTTCATGAACTCTTTGGCCTGCTGCAATGCATTTTGTCCGGTGCTCCCGTCTAGCACAAGCATTACCTCGTGAGGTGCGTCTTCGACAAACTTCTTGATCACTCGCTTAATTTTACTTAGCTCATTCATTAAGTTCACCTTATTATGCAGTCTACCCGCAGTATCGATAATAACGATGTCAGCATTATTCTCTACTCCATATTTTACGGCATCAAAAGCAACGGAAGCGGGATCAGTGTTCATTCCATGAGACACCACCGGAACGCCTACGCGCTCACCCCAAAGCTTAAGCTGATCTACTGCTGCTGCACGAAAAGTATCTGCTGCTCCAAGCACGACCGACTTACCCTTTTGCTTAAATTGTGAGGAAAGCTTACCAATAGTAGTTGTCTTTCCTACTCCGTTGACACCCACTACCAGTAGTACATAAGGTTTTTTTTGTTCAGGCAGATCAAATGCTTTAATTTGACCCTCAGGGTTTTCAGCCAACAAGGCCTCAATTTCTTCTCGTAGTAAGGTATTCAGCTCATCAGTCCCTAAGTATTTATCTCTTGCTACACGCTCTTCTATCCGCTGAATTACTTTAATCGTGGTATCAACACCTACGTCGGAAGTAATCAAAATTTCTTCTAACTCATCAAGGACCTCCTCGTCTACCTTAGATTTACCAACTACGGCCTTTCCAAGCTTGGAAAACAGGTTTTCTCGAGTTTTAGTAAGTCCTTGATCTAAGTCCTTTTTATCCTTCTTAGAAAAAATATCAAATAGTCCCATGCATATAAGCGGTTAATATTGGAAAGATGGTGATTTTAGCGTTTCAGTACAGCAAAGTAACATAAATGCATCTTAATCCTATACTTGATAAGTTACATCACTTCATTACAGCTTCGAATATACAAAAAAAGTCCCATATAGGGACTTCAATTTCTATTGTACAAGGATCACAAGTAAATTACTTACCTTTGATAAAATCTTTTGCATCCTCAGATACCACAATTTCTTCTCTGAATACGTAAGCACCAGTCTTGTCAGACTTTACCGCTCGTATCACCTTCGTGAAATTCTTTGCGTCTTGTTTTTTAAGTGCTGCTACTGTCTTCTTAGCCATGATTACTTAATTTCTTTGTGAACAGTATATTTATTAAGGACTGGATTGTATTTTCTCATCTCCAATCGCTCAGGGTGGTTCTTTCTGTTTTTAGTCGTGATGTAACGAGACATTCCAGACTTACCACTTTCTTTGTGCTCTGTGCACTCAAGAATTACTTGAACTCTATTTCCTTTCTTAGCCATTTCTTTAGTATTCTATTTCAATTCTTTTAATCAGACTTAGACTCTTGAACCTAGGGTTCCTTTTTTAGCGGCCTTCTTTAAGGTCTCCGTCAAGCCATTTTTGTTAATTGTTCTCAAAGCCTTTGTTGAAACCTTAAGTACAACCCACTCCCCAATTTCGGGAATGAAGAATTTCTTTTTATGCAAATTAGGCTTAAACTTTCGCTTCGTTTTGTTATTCGCGTGAGAAACATTATTTCCTACTCGAACACGCTTTCCGGTTATATCACAAACTTTAGACATGATTGTATATCAATTTTTTAATTTATTTCCCTTCTCCCGTAAAATGAGTTTGCAAATATCGCAATACTTCCTTAAAAGTCAAAAAGTTAACAACTTATTTTTTGTATAATCCATTTCTGATTGACTTACAAACTTCCTATTTATCGATTTTGACCAAACTTTCTCAGCTTAATCTCAGTCAACCTCCTCTTTGTGTCAAGTGGAAAATCACCTCGCATCATCCAATCATAGTAAGATGGCTCTTTCTCAAGTACTTGCTCTACTGGCTTATTGGCATGCTTTCCAAATGCAAAAACCTCAACTCCCTGTGCATTCAGCCTAAATCTTCCCGCCAAATCTACCATCTGACTTGAAGAGACTTTATGCAATGAATCAATATTGTTTTCTAGCGTACTGATAGGGTTCCCTAAATTATCCTCCACCATCTGTCCGTTATACTTCTCAACTTGAGCTTTTAAAATCTCATATGTTGCCACAGTATCAGCCTCCGCCGAGTGTGCACCCTCAAGTGTTTTGCCACAATAAAACTTGTATGCCGCTGAAAGATTTCTCTTCTCCATCAAATGGAAAATCTTTTGTGCATCTACCAGCTTTCTATTTTTAATTTCAAACTCAATACCTGATCTTAAAAACTCCTCTACCAACATCGGAATGTCAAACTTAATCGCATTGAAACCTCCTAAGTCACAGCCATCAAAATACTTCTCTAATTCTTTAGATATATCCTTGAAAGTGGGGGCATCTTTTACGTCCTTATCATAAATACCATGAATCATACTCGTTTCCAGAGGAATTGGTATGGTGGGATTAATTTTCAAAGTTTTAGTCTCAACCGATCCGTCAGGCATTGCTTTGACAATACTCATCTCCACTATACGATCACGAGTCACATTGGTACCTGTGGTCTCAAGATCAAAAATGGCTAACGGATTTCTTAAATTTAGTTTCATGGGTATATGATATATGGTAAAAAATGAAGAAAAGACCCTAATAGTCTTTTCTTCATTTTATCTGGCTTCTGGCTAAGTAATCTATAACAAGCCTCCTTAGCCACTTTATTTTATTGTTTTTAATTAAAGTTAATTCTACAACTCATTGACAATGAAACCAATACTTTTATAATAGTTCATTGAAAAAACACATCAACTTTATCGATTTATGCTAATAATTCTGTTAAATCTAGTCCTTCAAAACTACCTGAAGTCATTAACAAAATATTTACGTTTTCTCGTGATATTGATTGCACCAATTGCTTGAGCTCCTCAGGTTGATTGACCACCACTAAATCATTCCTTCCAAATGCAGCTATAATCTCTGCTTCAGTAGGCGGGACCATGTTTTTTCTTTTCGCTACCTCAGGATTAAAAAAGACTATAGCCTTATCCGCTGCTGAGAATGTACCTTCATATTCACTTAAAAAATCTTTGTTTACACTACTGAAAGAATGTAACTCAATACAGGCCACTAAATCACGCTCAGGGTTTCTCTGTTTAACTGCATCCGTAGAAGCTCTTAGCTTGGAAGGTGAGTGAGCGAAATCTTTAAAAATAGCAACACTGTCCGATTCGCTAAGCAACTCTAATCGCCTATCGGCTCCTTTAAAGCTAGCTATGGCATGGTAAAAGTCTTTTTCTTGAACACCCAGCTTTTTACATACTTCCTTGGCTGCACTTAGATTCTGCATATTGTGCTGACCAAAAACCTCTAAAACCACATCGCCTTGATCTGTTTTGAGCTGAAACTTACCGTTTTTATTCTCAAACGCATGTGTTTTATATGGAATAGCCGTCACATCTTCTCGGCCTTTATTACCAATTACTGACACGAAATTGTCTTCCTCACAGTAGATCAAGGTACCCGCTTTGGGTGTGTTATCAGCAAATGTTTCAAATGGCTTTACATAATCATCGAAAGTCTTATAGATATTCACATGATCCCACGCGATACCCGTAATAACACCGATATGATGATCATAGTAAGAAAACTTTGGTTTTAGCTGTAAGGCAGAAGCAGGGTACTCATCCCCCTCTAAAATAACAACCGGTGCATCTGTCAGCTTTACTAATAGATCAAAATTAGGCACGCTTGCACCAATCAAATAGTCGAAATCGCGATTCAAGGTCTTCAGCACATGCATCACCATAGCCGTTACGGTAGTTTTTCCATGGCTACCAGCTATGACTACCCTTTGCTTTTGGGTAATTTGAGTCATGACAAACTCAGGATACGAGAAGATGGATAAGCCTAGGTCCTGCGCTTTTTTCAATTCGGGATTATCAGCTTTGGCATGCATCCCCAAGATCACAGCATCAAGATCATTACTGATTCTACTCTCATCCCACCCCAATGATTCAGGAAAAATACCTGCTTGCTTTAGCTTAGATGCAGCCGGATCAAATATTTGATCGTCAGAACCACTTACCTCAATACCCTTAGCCTGAAGTGCTAAAGCGAGATTGTGCATCACACTCCCGCCGATAGCTATAAAATGCACGCGCTTATAACTCTCTTGCATGAATCTCTATTCTATTTTGGTTGATTTTGCGTCATCTGAAGCGTTCGGCGCTCAGATAAACTAAAATGAACCTGCAAGTTATAAAAATCTTTTTAAATATATCATAAGATCAAGATTGCTTGACAGATAATTGATCAAGAAGGAATGAGTTTTCCACAAATCACGTTGATTTATTGTTACTTATACATGGTTCACTACTTGCGCATCTTGTTTTCTACCTCTATTTGGCTGTAAAACCACTAAAACACTCATCTTCAAAGGATTGAAATAGTGTGGATAAGTTCGTGGATAAGTTGTGATAAAAACTACCGAAATACTAAATACCTTTGTTTGAGTATGAATGAAAGCAGCAACACCAAAGCGTATAAAGATAAATCCAGCAATTGGTCAGATAATAATCAGGGCCTCAGCTTAGTAGGCAAGATACCACCACAGGCACCCGAGCTAGAGCAAGCGGTATTAGGTGCATTGATGCTTGAGCGCGACCCGATCAACGTGGTAGTTGACATTCTGAAGCCAGATAGCTTTTACAAACAAGCGCATCGCGATATTTACACCGCCATCGTATCGCTTTTCAATAATTCTGAGCCGATCGACATCTTAACTGTCACCCAACAGTTACGCAAAGAAGGTACGCTAGAGCGTGCCGGTGGCGCCTACTACATTTCTCAGCTAACTGCAAGGGTGCAGTCTGCTGCCAATATAGAAACACACGCACGTGTGGTGGCTGAGATGAGCATGAAGCGAGAGCTCATTAGCATAGCTACTGAAATACAAGAAGATGCCTTTGACGATACGGCCGACATCTTTCAGATGCTCGACAAGGTGCAACAACAACTCTTCGAGGTCACTCAAAAAAACATCCGCAAAAATTACGCTGACATCCAAAACGTATTGCGACAAGCTATCGATGAGCTTGAAAGTAGAAAAGACAAATCCGATGGCCTTACGGGTATCCCCAGCGGCTTCAAGAGCCTCGACCGCATGACCAACGGATGGCAAAAATCAGACCTCGTCATCATTGCGGCTCGACCGGCGATGGGTAAAACCGCCTTTGTACTTTCTACCCTGCGCAATGCCGCCGTTGATTTTGGACAGCCTGTAGCCATTTTCTCTCTTGAGATGTCGGCAGTACAGCTCGTGAATCGTCTTATTTCAGCCGAAGCTGAGCTCGAATCTGACAAAATCAAAAAGGGGAATCTCGCTGACTATGAGTGGGAACAGCTTCTCAACAAAACTACACGCTTGGCAGAGAGCAAAATTTTCATTGATGACACCCCTGCCCTGTCCATCTTAGAATTACGAGCCAAATGCCGCCGACTCAAGGCACAGCACGATGTGCAAATGATCGTAATCGACTATTTACAGCTCATGTCGGGTGACACCTCTAAAGGCGCCGGAAACCGTGAACAAGAGATTGCCTCCATCTCCCGTGCACTCAAGCAAATTGCCAAAGAACTAAGCGTGCCTGTGCTTGCACTCTCGCAGTTGAGTCGTGCAGTGGAGTCTAGAGGTGGTGACAAAAAACCCATGCTTTCCGACTTAAGAGAGTCTGGATCGATCGAGCAAGATGCCGATATGGTAATGTTCCTCTATCGACCAGCCTACTACGGCATGACAGAAGTGGAAAGTGAAGAAACTCAAGGCCTAATCCCTGCCGATGACCTCGGTCAGGTGATCATAGCAAAGCATAGAAATGGTGAAGTGGGCACCGTAGACCTGAAATTTATCGGTAAGTACATTAAATTTACCAACCGAGATGGCCTTGGCATGATCGGCGAGTCACGAGCACTACCTGCCGCTGGTTTTAGTCCTGTAGACAGCGGCATGAAAACATTTGGTAGCAAAATGAACCAAGAAGGAGAAGCTAATTCAGACACCAACCTCACCGAAGAAGGTGATGACGCACCTTTCTAAAACCCATAAAAGCCTCAATTACTTGAGGCTTTATTTTTATCTTTTTGTGGAATGAGGGTGTGGCCTATTTAGCTTGATAAAAAAACAAATAACTGGATAAAGTATTTTTTTGCGTGGGATGAGGGGGTAAGTCCGACCCTACGAACGAACTATCAACTTTACTTTTTTATTAGCCAGCACGCATTTTGACCGGATCGATCGAGTATTAAACAAGCAATCCGATATCATGAAAATAATACTATTAGCTGTCAACCTGATTTGGCAGGAATTTTTGTGATAGGAGCTTTAGATTATCTTAAATAGACGATTGGATGGGTTATTTGGGATCAAAAAACCTTTATCCCCAGATATTCGGATTGATCCATATTCAGATTGATCCAATAAAGAGCAAAAAAAAATCTTCGCTCATCAAGCAAAGATTTTTCCAACCAACTAACAAACAAACAAATTTATAAATATCATTACGAGCGATGCTCGATTAAATCAACCCAAAAAACGAAATCGAATTGTTTTATCTCGTTTTGTATGATACAAATGTATATCAGAGCGCATTAATAAAAAAACCTAATAACCGTTTAAACAAATACATAAATTTTAAAATCCCATTTTCTAGCTCATAAAGGCACATTTTGGCTTGAAAAAAAAATAAACTTTTTTCTAAATATTATTTTAAGCCTCCAGAAAAATGCAAAAACATCAGACTATTAGTGCTTTACGATATTTTTGACAACGCAATCGCAATCGATCCCAAATAAAAAAATATATTTGTGTAAGCGAATATTACTTTTAAAACGATGCATAATATATAATCAAAAACAAGCCGTGACAAATATCACATTCGGATAAGCGAATGTATATTTTTGGGATTGGATAGACTTATCCTAAGGTAAGCGACTAAAAGAAAAACGATAAGAAATGGTACGCCATATGATTGAAGACTAAAAAGACCTAGCCTGTTAGGTAGTACGTGCTTAAAAAACTGCTAAAATATTGATAACGAGCCCTTATGACCTAGCTATTGCTTTATCAATCAAAACTAATGATAAAAAAGCTTCTATTCTTCCGCTTAGCGAATAGTTATATGTATATCCGCAAGGATGCAAAGTAACTTTACCGAATGCTTAAAACAGTCGCAAGATACATTGTAACCGCTGTGAAACATTGGGTAGAACATCGAGTGACAATGTGTGATTGACCAGGTAAAAGCCTACAAAAATATTGACACAGGATCTCACAGGATATAATCATGAATAAATATAAACGCTTAAATTGAGTAAATAAACCCCTCTCTTGTAATGCCTGATTTCAAGCTAGTTGACTTTAATGAAATGCGATACTTGATAGCAAAACAGTTCATTTTTGTAAACTATCGGATAAGCATAATTTCAAATAAAGCACGGTGAGCCTCATTCAAGTTCATTCCTTTTTATCATCGATCTGTTTTATAAAAAACAGAAATCACTATTTAAAGTTAAAAACAACAACCATAGGTCTTCACCCTATGCTATGTTTTAACGCTCTTTGAAAGCTATTCAACACTTTTAGCATTCTGTATCACCTTGAAAAATCTTTCACGCTTGTCAATCCCAAATGTACTTTTCATCATAATCAACTTTATATTTTTTTAAAAATGCTCTGTACTCGTCTTGAAAAGTTTTTTTCTGATGATGCTCAGATTGACGCTTAATATAATCAATAACTAAATTAACCTCTGTCGGATTAACTGAAAAGGCGCCATAACCATCCTGCCAATAGAAATTAGAGAACTCAGCGCCATTGGTCTTTATCCATTTGGACGACGAAGATTTAATTTTTGATAAAAAGGTAGTTAAGGCCAACTTTTTTGATAACTTACAGAGAAGATGTACGTGGTCTTTGTAACCACCAACACTCAAACAGGGAGACTCTAACTCATTACAAGTTCCAGATAGGTAAGCGTATAATTTTTCATCGATGCTACTATTAATATACGGCTTCCTGTTTTTTGTGCTAAATACAATGTGAAGATAGTTTTGTACTAACGATTGCCCCATATATAGTCAATATTTTAGTAATGAATTTGATGTTAATTTATAATATTAATCCGAAAATTCAATTATTTATTCAATACCTTTTTCAACCTACCCGAAATCAGGCACCTATACCCTTACAAAAAGTAAAAAATAGCTCTGAAAGAGCGGCATATCTAAGCACAGGGTGAAGCCTTGTGCTCTCGATCGGACTTGAGTCTTGAGAAAGATATGTGTCGCCCTGCTAGGGCTTCGGGACTTAAATACAACAACCATAGGGCTTCACCCTATGCTATGCTTTAATGCTCTTTCAGAGCTATTAAATGCCTTTAGCATTCGACCCTAGAATTGGCGAGATGGAGCGCTTTCTGTCATTTTTTTCAAGAAGATAGGCTTTAGCACTACCCTAAAATGACATCTAAAAATAATATTTGAAAGCTAATTTTGAAATGAGGTTAATATATCATTTGGATAAATTAAGACTTAAAATCATCTGATATGCTCGGGAGTCTATATTTATAAATTTCAACCTCCGTGAATTCAACAAACCTACTTTTCGCAAAGGATAGCTCTGAAAGAGCGGCATATCTAAGCACAGGGTGAAGCCCTGTGAAAAACAGAAAGCATGTATTCAGCCCTGAAAGGGCGACACAACCTAACAAATTGTGTCTTTTTAACGTGCATATCTATTTATACAATTTTGTGGATAAGCATAAATAATTATGATTAAAGCTACCTATGCAAGCACTCTCGTGGCCTCAGTGAAGGCCGTACCTAAGATGAGGACTGAGTCAGATCCTCATTCCACGCAAAAGAAAACAAGAACTAGAAGCTGCCAAACCAACTAAATACTTGACCAAAGAAATGAGCAAAAACATCAGGTCTCATCAGAAATGAAATCAAAATACCAAACACCGCACCTGTAAGATGAGCTTCGTGATTGATACGGTCGTACTGATTTTTAGACATATAGTAGGAATAACCCAAAAACAAGGCGCCTAATATGAATCCAGGCAGACAGATGATGCCATAAAGGCAAATATCTTGCAATGGAAAAAATAAAACCGATGCCAATACAATAGCGGATACACCTCCACTTGCTCCAAGGCTACTATACGCGGGGTTTTTACGGTGTCGCAAGTAAGAAGGTATACTGCTTACGATGATTCCACCCAAATAGAGCAACAAAAAGTAGAGTGAACCAGCCACTAATCCGTGCATTTGAATGAAAAAACGCTCGATCAAGCTGCCAAAGAAGTAAAAGGTGAACATATTGAACAACAAATGCATCCAATCCGCATGAATAAAGCCTGAGGTCAATAGTCGATACCACTCTTTGCTCCGCTCTAACTGATAAGGATTCATGATGAGTTTGCGGATAAGTGCAGGATCGGAAAAACCTTTATAGCTAATCAATCCTGTGATAACCAATAAAATAAGCGTGAGGTCGATATTCATAGATCAAATGTAGAGAAGGTGATTTTTTATGAAGTCCATGATGGAATCGCTTTAATTCCTAGCTTCATAAAATCGAATGATAGATTTTATGCTACTTTAATATAGCGTTGGTGTAAATACGATAAGCAAGTAATACGTGCTCAATCAAAAGTGACATCTTTTTTTTAAACTTCATCAATACGAGTAGGCGCACCCATAGTGAATGGATGCACTACTGCTGATAATTGTCAATATAGCTTAATTAAATCCTCATCCCAGGCTGAAAAGAGAGGCTTATTTGTCACGATAGACTACATAGTCGATCAATTCTTTCAGGTCGTGATAATAGTTCTCATGCTTGCGCGGCAATAGCTCAAAGTCATGGTAAACCTGATCAAAATAGGATTTTACCTTTGCCTCCGTAAGCTCTCGAATACCTAGCTGATCGTATAAATCTCTGACTGCTTTTATCTTTCCTTCCTCATCTTCAGGCTTGGTTTGTATGAGGTTTTGTAATTGCTCGAGGTCATCACCTTGGGCTTTTTCAAGCGCCGAAAGCAATAAGAAAGTCTTTTTGTTGGCAGCAATATCACCCCCTACTTTTTTGCCAAATTTGGCTTGATCGGCATATACATCGAGCAGGTCATCTTTAAGCTGAAACCCAATACCTAAATTCTCACCAATACGACGGATCAACTCGACTTCCGCGTCGGTAGCCTTTGCTACTCTAGCGCCGAGTTCGAGTGAAAAGCCGAGCAGAACAGCTGTTTTCAAACGGATCATTTCGATATATTCTGCTTTACTTACACTTGACTGTGTCTCAAAGAGCATATCGAGCTGCTGACCTTCACATACTTCTGCAGCAGTACGATTAAATCTGGCAATGACCTTCGCTAAAATTTGCGGATCCAAGTCGAGAAGGTAGTCGTATGCCTTTACGAGCATGACATCGCCTGAAAGGATGGCTGTATTTTCATTCCAACGCTCATGCACAGTGGCCTTTCCTCTTCTTAGAGGGGCTTCGTCCATGATATCGTCATGCATAAGAGTAAAATTGTGAAACACCTCCACTGCCAAGGCTGGCTTTAGAGCCTCCTCATGATTTCCAGAAAACAGTCCATGAGAAAGGCTGACTAAAAGGGGGCGGATGCGTTTGCCGCCTAAGCTCATGATATAACTGATCGGTTCGTATAAAGACTCAGGGGACTCCCCGTATTTTTGCTCTGCAATATTGGCTTCAAGCCATTGGATGTAGTTTGTAATTCTGTCGTTATTCATTCGTATCGGCAAATATAAAATCTATTGTTCTACGCTCTACATTGGCTTCTTGCACCTGAACGCTTACTTTATCCCCCAAAGAAATCATCTTTTTATTACTTCTACCTACAATGCGGTAGTTTTTTTCATCAAATTCATAAAAATCATCTTTCAAGTCAGTAAGGCGAACCATACCTTCTACTTTCGTTTCGATCACTTCTACGAATATTCCCCATTCTGTGACTCCCGATACGATGCCCTCAAAGACTTTATCACCAACATCTTTCATGAACTCTACCTGCTTGAACTTGATCGATGCTCGCTCAGCCTCTGTAGCTCGCTTCTCCATTTCAGAGCTATGCTCACAAAGCTTCTCGTACTTTTCCTTGTCGGCGGGCTTACCTTTATCTAGATAGTGCTGCAAAAGTCGATGCACCATTACATCAGGATACCTTCGAATAGGCGAAGTAAAGTGGCTATAATGGGGAAAAGCTAGTCCGAAATGTAACTTTGGCTCAGTAGTATACTTTGCCTTGGCCATGGTTCGGATAGCCAGACTCTCCAAAATATTTTGCTCGGGTCGACCTTCAATCTTCTCAAGAAGCCGATTCATAGACTCGCTGATCTTGGCTTCATCTACTTTAAGCTCGTGACCAAACTTGGTGATGAATTTAGAAAAGATGTCTACTTTTTCAGGATTAGGATAATCATGTGTACGGTATACGAAAGTGGGACCGCCTTTGTCTGGAGCTAAATCATGTACCCACTCTGCTACCCTTTTATTGGCTAAGAGCATGAACTCTTCTATCATCTTGTGGATGTCTTTACGCACCTTGGTGATCACGCCCAGCGGCTTGCCTTTTTCATCGAGCTTGAATTTCACCTCTGTGGTTTCAAAGTTGATAGATCCCGCTTGAAAGCGCTTAGCTCGTAATTTTTTCGCAAGATCATTGAGCAAGGTCAACTCTTGATAGTACTCTCCCGACTGACTGTCTATTTGATCTTGTGCATCGTCGTATACAAAACGGTGGTTGGAATGAATGATCGATCGGCCAAACTTACAATCTAACACATTGGCTTCATCATCTAAAACCACTACGGCAGAGAAAGCCAGTCGGTCTTCATTGGGACGCAGTGAGCATAAGTTATTACTTAACTTTTCAGGTAGCATAGGTATGGTGCGATCTACCAAGTAAACCGAGGTAGCGCGCTTCACCGCTTCTTTATCAAGCTCAGTATCGGGCTTTAGGTAGTGGGTGACATCCGCAATGTGAATACCCACTTCATATTTACCATCGCCTATTTTCTTGAGCGATAGTGCGTCATCAAAGTCTTTTGCATCCGCCGGGTCAATGGTGAAGGTGGTAATGTCCCTGAAGTCCATCCTGCCTTCAATGTCTTTAGCGGGTATTTTTTCTGGAATAGCTTCAGCCTCGCGCTGTACATGATCAGGGAATTGATTGGGCAGCCCAAACTCTTCTATGATTGAGTGGATTTCAGCTTCATGCTCTCCTGCAGGACCGAGCACGCGCAGTACTTTCGCCTCAGGGTTATCTCCTTTTTCTGGATACTTGATGATTTCGACTACCACTTTATCATTATGCTCCGCTCCATTGATGTATTGAGGGGCTATGAAAAAGTCATAGTGCATTTTCCGATAATCAGGTACCACAAAAGCAAATCGAGGTGACCGCTCAAGCTTACCAACGAACTGCGTACGTGCTCGCTCTAAAATCTCCGTTACTTTAGCGCTTCTTCGGCCTCCTCTCCCTTTAGATCCAAGTACAAAACGTACTTTATCTCCATCTAAGGCTCCATTGAGGTCTTTTGCCGAGACCATGGGGTCTTCCTTTTCGTTGGTGTGCACGATATAGGCAAATTTAGCATTGACATGATCAATCACGCCTTCCATAAGCTGCATGGGCGCAGCACTGGCATAAGATCGTCTTCCCGCACGATTGATAGCTCCACTTACCTCAAGGTCGAGTAGCACATCAGACATTGCTTTCTTTACTTTTGCAGAGCGAATATTAAGTCCTTCTGCAATTTTCTTCTCAGAAAAACTTTCGGTGGGATGATCCTCCAAAAAATTGATAATGGATTGAGCTAATTCTTTGGGTTGGAAACCGCCTTTCTTGGCGGTATTTTTTGGTTTTCTTCTTTTTGACATTTCTTTATTATTAAAAAATCAGGCTAAACTTTCTCTGTGTTGTTGCCTAAGCTGCTGTGCTTTACGAATATCTTCGAGCTCGCCCTTAGGTATAGCCTGTATTAGTTTTTGGGTATATTCATTAGTACTTCCATTGAAAATAGTATCGGTCATGCCTTCTTCTACGATTTTTCCGTCCTTCATGACGAGAATACGGTCACAAAAAAACTTAACAACGGCAAGATCGTGACTTATCAGCAGAAAAGTAAAATTAAATTTTGATTTTAGATGATTGAGTAGGTTGAGCACTTGGGCTTGAACCGACACATCGAGTGCAGAAACAGATTCATCACATATAATAAACTCTGGTTCGAGCAATAAGGTTCTCGCGATGGTGATCCGCTGGCGTTGTCCTCCCGAGAAGGCATTGGGAAAGCGATTCATCATATCAGGCAAAAGACCTACAAGCTGCAGGATCTCTGCGATCTTTTCTATTCGCTCTTGCGTATTTTTTCCTACTTGATGTATCTTCATTATTTCCAAAAAGGATGATCGAATCGTCAGTTTGGGATTCAAGCTGCTAAAAGGGTCTTGAAAGATAATCTGCATATCTTTCCTCAAGCGTCTAAGTTGACTTTGCTTGTAAGAAGAAATCTCATAAGCACGAAAGGTCAAAACACCCGCATCTATCTTTTGCAAACGCAATATGGCTCTCGCCAAGCTGCTCTTACCACAGCCGCTCTCGCCCACCAAACCGAGACTCTCACCGGGATAAACATTAAGTGAAACATCATCTACCGCCATCACCCTTTTTCTGGCGTTGGGTAAGAAAATCGATTGCTGCTGAGGGGGAAATGATACCGATACATTTTTTACCTCGAGCAAAGGTAACTGACTGTAAATTTTGGCATGTGCCTCCGTTACTTCTCTTTGGCTGCGAGCATTTTTTAATAATGCCTCTCCCACCGATTTATACTTCTGCTCACTAAAGCGGCCGTCGCTACGCTCTACACTCATAAAGTCACTCACTACGGGTAGCTTTTTGAGCTTGATATTCATTCGCGGTCGACATGCCAACAGTCCCATGGTGTAGGGATGAGCAGGTCTAGAAAAAACTTGCCATACATTTCCTGACTCTACAATCTCACCATCACGCATAACGAGCACTTCATCCGCTATTTGAGATACGAGCGACAGATCGTGCGAAACGAAGAGCAAGGCCGTATTAAATCGATTTTGCAGGTCTTGTAGTAAATCCATGATTTCCTTCTGCACCGTAAGATCTAGGGCGGTGGTAGGCTCGTCGGCTATAATAAGTTGAGGACGACATGCCAAGGCCATAGCAATCATGACCCGCTGCTTTTGCCCTCCTGAAAGCTGATGAGGATAGCTTTTTATCAGCTCTTGGATTCGCGGGAGCTTCACCTGATCGAAAAGCTTGATGCATTCAGAATATGCTTCAGATCTTGACATTTTGCGATGCCTCACCAAAACCTCCATCACCTGCTCACCGCAGCTGATTACTGGATTTAGTGAGCTCATCGGCTCCTGAAAAATCATCGACATATCATTACCTCGCACCTTAGCGTAGGCACGATCAGATATTTTCGAAAGTAAGACGGGTTGACCATTTTTTCGAAGCAATCGAATATCTCCTTTGCAGATTGCTTGATCCGGCAAGAGTCCCATAATCGCTAAGGCTGTTGCTGATTTACCAGAGCCTGACTCACCAACAATAGCCACTGTACTTCCTTGCTTGATATTAAACTGAATACCGCGCACAGCCTCACCCCCACCCATATCCTGATCGCTAAAGGCTACCGTCAAGTTGTTTACCTCAAGAACATTTCTACTCACCATCAAGCCATCATTTACTTCATCAATTACTATTGTTAGGAAGGTTTTTCTTAGAGCTTACTCATGCCATAAAAACCACTACTCTATTCAACTGAAGCCGTTATGCAATTTAAGCTTCCAAATTTACTATTCCTACTTTGACATACAGCAATCCATCAGAGAGGGGCGATATCAGAACCTCATCCCTCGAAAATAAAAGATCAACTTTATTCAAATTTGAAGGTGGTGAATTGTACGTTGCCTTGCTCAATATTTTTTAAAAATTTTATTTTGGTATATAGCCTAGCTGTTGCAAGAACATCTTGTGCACAATAGTCAGCGATTTTATCCAAATTGCCTGCTTTATAATATACATTTCCGACTTGCGATCCATCAATCTGGTTTTTAGGTGAGGGGATGTCATGGATATGCGTCAATAAGTTGAGGGAAGTATAATGTTTAAAATCTCCATACTTCCAATCTTCTAAGGTGTCAACATGAGGATTTTGCCATGGCTTAAGTCCTGAAAGTTGTAAGCATGAAGGCAAGGGTAGTGACATAATGGACGCTCTCCTACAGATAAAGGGTAGATCAAACTCCTTTCCATTGTGCGCACCAAAACTTAATTTGGCAGGATCAAAAGAGCGACTGATGAATTCAAAAAAAGATTTTAAGAGCTCAGACTCATTATGATGCTTAAAGTTTATGATTTTCAAATGCAAATCACTATCTTTTGGGTAAATAAAGCCAAGGCTGATAACAATAATTTTCCCAAACTCAGCAAAAATACCTGCTTTTTCAGAGTAGGCTTTCATCTGTAGCTTTGGGTCGGATATGCGAAACTTAGAATTGACCTTTAAACGCCATAGCTGCTGTTTTTCAGGGCTCAGCTCATAAAAGTGTCTCTTTTCAGAAACAGTTTCAATATCTATGATTAAAAATGACTTTAAAAATTGTAAATTCTGACTTGAAATTCCATTCATTGGAAATTTATTTTGAACGGGTCTGTGTTTATTTGAAAATAAATCAGGATATTCACCCAATATACGACCTTTTTAAAATATTGTACGCTTTTTGTAATGTGTGAATCAACGAAACAACTCAATTGAAATGACTAAATCAGCAGAAACAAGTAAAACCAGCAAGTATAAAGCGGTGATGCTTATCGACGACAATGAAATCGATAACCTGATCAATAAAAAAATGCTTGAGGCTGTCAATGTAAGTGACACCATCTATTCTCATACAGGAGCAAAAAGCGCAATTGAATTCCTTAAAAACATAGAAAAACTTCAAGGCGCTGGTGAAAGTATCCTGCCGGAAATCATTTTCTTGGATATCGATATGCCACTCATGGATGGATTCCAGTTTTTGGAAGAATTCCAACAACTGTCTGACACCACTAAGGCAAAATGTAAAATTATTATTCTTACTTCTTCTGTCAATCCAAACGATATGAATAAGTCGAAGCAAAACGAATTTGTCAAACTCTACCTCAATAAGCCTTTAAGTCAAGATAGCTTAGAAAGCTTGGATCTATAAATTGATTCTTCAATGTTCTTTGCGGTGTATCAATAAACTTGAAGATCAATTTTGATAATCATTGATTGCTTTAGAGGAAAGCTCGTATAAGATTCCACCCACTAGAGGACAGCAAAATAGCTGTCCTTTTTTTATTTTAGTACTGAGTAAAAGCCTGCCAGATACTTCGAGACCTTGCTTAGTCAAGTAAACCGTATCGCTACAAAATTATAGCATCCAACTTACCGTAAAAAATCCTGTGATGCTTAATAGGCATTAGTTGGTTTGATTCTTTTTAAAGTTCTCCGCTTGCTCAAAAATCTCAACATATACTTCGTCTCTTTCTACGGGTGGATAACCAAACTTATCTAACAAAAGTATTAACCCAACTTGTAGGGCTGATTTGATATCGTCTCGTTTGTTCCAATCGGGGAATTTAGCTTGGCCGTCAACCAAGTCTTTCACGGCTTTTGCTAAGTCTATCAGTTTAGGTTCGGGATAAGTGAAGTCATATTTCTTGCACAGCTCATTTAAAATGTCATAAAAGGCTTTTTCTTCAAAACCAATTCCCAATTCATCACCTGCTGAAAATTCTTTGTGTACTTCCCAAATCAAGTCTGTCAAGGCGTTTGCCATTTCTTCATAGACTTCACTTCTCAGAATATCATTAGCGTCACGATTGTTGTAGCGTTTTACAATAGCCTGCATCTTTTTTGAAAAGTTAATGCCTTTTACTCGGTTAACTTTTCTTATTTCGCCAATGACTTTGGCCAATAGCTGTTGGAGTAATTTAATTTTTGTATTCGGCAATTTGATTTTATCAATCTTCGCCAAATAATCTTCATCAAAAAGATCCTGTTCGCTTTGTTTGTCATCTCCAAGTTTGAAGATTTCTTCCACACCATCACTTTGCAAGGCATCTTTTATCATTTCCCGCACTTTAGCATTCATTTGTGCTGTGTCGGGTGCATTGCCTTTGGTGAGTTTGAAAACAATGGAACGTATAGCCAAGTAAAAATGGGTATAATCTCTTTCGATTTGTGTTAGTTTTTCACTTCCTGTGCAAATGTCATATGCAGCTTTTAGGCGTTTGACCAAGCCCATAAATCGGGTCTCGATTTCTTTGGTCTGTTGCACAAATTCAGCCGCCATATTCAAGGTGTTGAGTTGCTCAATCGTACTGCCTTTGAAATACTTAGTATTATCAAATTTATGCATCAGTTTGGCTAATAAATCCAAGTGGTCTTTTACCACAACCAAGGATTGGTCTATGTCTTCAAAATTGTCTTCATCTCCTTTGTTGTATTTGGCGAGGGCCATATTCATAGCTTTCTTGATGCCGATATAATCCACTACCAAACCTTTGTTTTTACCTTCAAATTTTCTGTTAACTCTGGAAATGGTCTGAATGAGATTGTGTTGCTGTATCGGTTTGTCTATGTAAATACTATCTAAGAAAGGGACATCAAAACCTGTAAGCCACATATCTACTACAATAGCAATTTTGAAATTGGATTTTGGGTTTTTGAATTGGCGGTCGAGTTCTTTTCTGTCTTCCTTTGTGCCAAGTAATTTGTAGAGAGTTTCTTCATCATCTTGCCCTCTGGTCATTACCATTTTGATTCGCTCAATGGGTTTGAGTTCTCGCTTGTCCTTATCGTTGAGTTCCACACCTTCTTCGCCTGCTCGTATCTCTGCCCATTCAGGCTTGAGCTCAATAATATTTTTGTACAATTCATAAGCAATCTCTCGGCTACTACTCACAAACATTGCTTTACCCTTTACGGTAGCCCCTTCTGAAATTCTGTTTTCATAGTGTTTCACAAAATCCTCTGCCACAGCTCGCAATCGGTCTGGATCACCCAATATAGCGTACATATTCGCGGTTTCTTGCTTGCTTTTTTCAATTTGGTATTCGTTTGAACCCAACTCAGCCACTTCTTTGTAGTACTTTTCTATTTTCTCTAATTCGCTATTTTTCAATGCAACCTTAGCTGCTCTACCTTCATACACAATTCTTACAGTGATTTCATCTCGAACCGATTCGGTCATTGTGTAGGCATCTACTACTTTCCCGAAAACATCAAGTGTTGCATCTATTGGCGTTCCTGTAAAGCCAACATAGGTGGCATTCGGTAAAGAATCGTGCAAGTATTTGGCGAAGCCAAAAGATTTAGTCACCCCTTTATCGGTCACTTTCACTTTTTGGTCAAGATTTATTTGGCTTCGATGGGCTTCGTCCGAAATACATATCACATTGCTTCTTTCTGTAAGCAGTTCGGTATCTTCTGTAAACTTGTGAATGGTCGTTAGGAATACGCCTCCGCTTTGTCTGCCTTGTAATTTAACTCTTAAATCGGCTCGGCTTTCTACACTCTCTACATTGTTATCACCTAAGAATTTTTTAGCGTTTACAAATTGCTCTGAAAGTTGAGAATCTAAATCGGTTCTATCCGTAATCAATACAATGGTCGGACTTTCAAAGTATTCGCTTTTCATCAACAAGCGAGTGAGGTAAAGCATTGTGAAACTTTTGCCGCAACCAGTAGCACCAAAATAGGTTCCACCTTTTCCGTCTCCTTCTGGTTTTTGGGCTTTCTTGATGTTGTCGTATAAGGCTCTTGCCGCATAATACTGAGGGTAACGACACACGATTTTTTCTTCTTTCTTGCTATTGTCAGGAATGTAAATAAAGTTGCGGATGATGTCTCGCAAGCGGTTTTTATTGAACATCCCTTGGATGAGGGTAAACATACTATCAATTCCATCTACTTCTTTTTCTAAACCTACCACTCGTCTCCAAGCATAGAAAAACTCATAGGGAGCAAAGAAAGAACCTGCCTTATTGTTTACCCCATCGCTTATTACGCAAAAAGCATTGTATTTAAACAGTTCAGGAATGTCTCTGCGGTAGCGAATGGTTAATTGCTTGAATGCATCATAAATGGTGGCTTCTTCTCGTATGGCAGATTTGAATTCAAAAACTATCAAAGGCAAACCATTGATGTAGACAATTCCATCTGGAATGCGTTTTTCTGAACCCACAATTTCTAATTGATTGACAAACTTGTAGATATTGGTATCTGCCGAGTATTCCGCCTCAGGATCTGCTGCAATAGTGATTAACTGATCAGCATCGGGTTGGCGGTGTTTGTTGAGCCCTGCATAATTAATGAGCTGAATATAAATGTCTTTTTGGCTTCTATCTTCTCGTTTTAAGATGATGCCATCTGAAAGCATTCGCAAAAAGGTTTTGTTGCTCTCGTAAAGGTCAGAAGCAGAAAGGGATTTGAGTTGAAGGATAATAGAATTGACTTCATTTACCGTAATGCCTTGTGCTGCGTATTGGGTTAAAAGAAAATTTCTCAAATCTTCCTCAATCAATACTTCCTCTGGCTTGCGGACAATGCTAATTCCCAAATGATGGGGAAAGCCTTCTCGCCCCAACAACTCTGCAAATGCCTTTTCTAATTGTGCTTCGGTGAATTTCATTTTATTTATTATCTAGAATAAATAACACTATTTTACCAACCTCCGTGGTAAAATATTTTTGCAATCTACTTTTTGGAACATCTTCAATGGTGCGTTTTAATAGCTTCTTTTCAAGTAATGGCTCTATGTAATTTTTATAATTATCGGTATGCCTTTTTAAACCCAATGCTTCTTTTTGGATATCTGCATTTGATTTTGGCAAATCTGCATATTTCAAAATGGCAATCTCTCTTTCTGATAAAGAATTGGCCAATTCCGAAAATTTTTCAATTTGTTTTTCAGTTGGCACATCTTGTCCTAGGCCATGTATATGCTGTTCAAGCTCAAACACAGGAAGTTGATTGGCTATTTTTTCTAATTGATTTCGTAACTCATTTGATGAAACTACAAATTTCTTACCCGTGACTTGGTCGGTGACTTGGTCGGTGACTTGGTCGGACTTGGTCTTTGGGAATGTCATTCTCAAGAAATGAGCTGAAAATTTGAAACAATTTCTATCATAATGCTCCAATATTCTCGGCACTCCTGATCCTAGCTGTTCTACTAAGCCAACATCTTTAAAAATTCGCATCAATTCCTTGTTTCTAGGAACTGAAAAACCTTCAAAAAACTCCTCTTGACTTAACCCATCGGGCAAACCTCCCGAAGAGGTAATTTCTATGCGATCATCAAAAATCTCAAATTTTGGTGGAACTTCATTAGTATAATCATTATGTACGAAAGCATTTAAAATAGCTTCACGCAAAGCAATTGGAGACCATAGTCGTGTATCCTCTCTTGCTTTTGATGTTATCTTAGTATCTTGTTTATTCTCGAAATCAATTTTGTCTAAAACTGCTTTGGTAGATTTTATTAACGATTCATAACCATAATCAGGGTTTTCGATTAAATCAGAGCGTCTCAATCCATTGTATTTAGCTACCTTAATAGAAGTTCCATTTTCGTCAGCCATTAGGTATGCTACATAATTATAGGCTCCATCTTCTGTGCGTAACTCTAAAGTTTTAGCAAAATTTTTATTAAGTGGTTTGCCTTTTGCTTCGTAATAAATTTTGAGCTGTTCAAAAGTTAATTCTTGGCGGTTTGATTTTATTTTACCTAGTGAATTTCGTGTCCGTTTGGCAAATAATTCATCTATCATACGTTGATCCATTGGTTCTGAAGCTGTACCTACACGAATAAAACAACCCTCAGGCGACATCCCTTTTTTGCGTATATAATAGGGCTTTTCTGTGCCACTCGCTATTTCTATTTTAATGATGTTTTTACTTTCTTTTTGTTCCGCTACTATATGGAATAAACCTAAACAGGAAGGTTGGATATTGCTTTTTATTCGGTCTTTCAGCTTGAGCATATCTCCATCCATATCAGATAAGCCTAAGACTGTACCGGTTTTATCAATACCAATATAAATAACTCCTCCTTCGTGTGCGTTTAAAAAAGCAATTACCTCTTTTTCTATATCTACCTCTTTGGTTAGCTCACGCTTGTATTCTATGCGGTTGGTTTCGCTCATATATCTACTTGTCTACTGTCGCCAATTGTCTGAACATGATTACTTGATTTTAGGATTGACAAGATTTTTATTGTACACCCGCTTAAAATCAAGACTTTTACCTCCAAAGTTGATTAATAAGCCATCTGCAATGTTGTATGCCTCGCAATAGTTTATCGCTTGGGCTTTGTGTACGTCTTCTAATTTCTCAATAGCTTTAATTTCTACCATCACTTTCCCTTCCACGAAAAAATCAACTCGCCTTGTCCCTACCTTCTCCTCTCTGTAAAAAATTGGCATTTCCTTTTCTCGCTCGAAGCTCAAACCGGCATATTGCATTTCAATAGCTAATGACCGCTGATATATTACCTCTTGGAAACCATTGCCCAACACCCGATGCACTTGCATGGCACAGCCAATGATTTTATGCGTCAATTCGTTTACATCTTCCATTTTAATCACTTTTTACTGTCTGAACACGATTACAGAAATTGTCTGAACACGATTACTTGATTACCCGATTTACAGGATTTTTTCCTCCAATTTATTCTTAAACACATTTCTATAATCTTGTCCATCTTATAATCTTTTAAATGTCTGAACACGATTACGAGATTCTATGATTAACAGGATTATCAATCTTGATAGCACGATATAATATATTTCAAAAATCTTGTCCTTCTTGTAAATGTTGTCTGAACATGATTACTTGATTTTGAGATTGACAGGATTCTCAAATTTAATCTTATCCTTATTTCAAAAATCTTGTCCTTCTTGTAAATGTTGTCTGAACACGATTACTGGATTTTGAGATTGACAGGATTCTCAAACCTAATCTTATCCTTATTTCAAAATCTTGTCCATCTTATAATCTTTTAAATGTCCGAACACGATTACGAGATTCTATGATTAACAGGATTATCAATCTTGATAGCACGATATAATATATTTTAAAAATCTTGTCCATCTTATAATCCTTAAAATCGTGTTCAGACACTTGCTAACCTCGAAAGCAACAACGCCTTCAATTCCGTTAGCTTGTGATTTTCTTTTGTTAATGTGTTTTGTAAATCATTTATCGGATTCACAGTCTTTTCAAATTTTAGTAATAATTCTTTCTTTGGTAAAACAATAGGTAATGATTGAACATTATACATTGGTAACTTGGCTTGAACTCCCCCTACCGTTCTTGACTCTATTTCTCTTTTACCAAAAGGAGAAACTAAATAGTAATACAAATAGTCAGAATGAACCACTTTGAAATTGGTTAATCGGTAACAGTTTTCAGTTAGATTAGCGTTTAATAAAGTGCTATCAACTATATTGACTAGTCCAATTGTTCCAACAATTGAGATAATAATATCTCCTGTTCGAACAATATATCTTGAAATAGATTTCTTAATTTCATTAGAGACAAATTGGAATGAATCATTCAAAACAATGAATTTTCCCTTTGTCATATCAGCAACTTTAATATATGGATTGCCATTCATTTCATTATTTAACTCGTTTCCTTTTGGTAATCTCTTCCCACCTTTAATATCGCAAAAATCCACTAACGTTTTAATCTGCCACCCCTCAGGCAAATTCTCCAAATCAATTCCCTCTACAAACCACTCCCTATAAATCGCCTGTGCGGTTTCTTCGAGTTTTTGGGTGAGTTGCTCGTTGAGTTGGATGCGGTTTTGGATGGTGTTGTATTCGGCTACGATTTCGCGTTGTTTGTTGATGTGGGGGATGGGGAGTGTTACTCCCTGCATTTCGTCCCAAGAAAAAATTTCTCTCGCACTACCGTGGCTTTTAAATCGTGCATAGCGGTCAAACTCTGGTCTGCGAAACCACATCATTAAATATTCTGGCAATAGTTTTTCGGTATCTGAAACTTCAAAAGGAACATAAGCCTGAGAAATCATTGCTTCATCATAATCGTCAAATAAAGCAATGGTAATTTTTTCACCATTTCGAGAAGTTACTGGTCCATAACCAAACTGATTGCGTTTAATAATTCGATAGGTTGCCATATTCGTGCCTATAGTGTTGGCAATGGAAGGAATAAAAACCTTGTTAATACTCAAACCCATTAGAGGAATGTCTCGCACATCCGTATTTCTGCCCTCAACTGGTTGTATGTATTCTCCTAAACGTTTATAATTCGATTTCATAACCTAATTCTTTGAACACGTTTAGTAAATCATTTTTGCTTTGTACTTCGGCTTTCAGCAAGTCGGCAAAATCGCCTTTTAGGGCGTTCATCTTATCATCAAAGTCAATGTTCTCGTCTCGGTTTACAAATTCAATGTATTTGCTCGGCACAAGTGAGAAGTCTTTTTTCTCCACTTCTTCCAAACTAGCGGCATAACAAAACTCAGGCACATTTTCAATTGCTTCTACTTGCCATTGGTGGTAAGTGTCTGTTACCTTTTGAATGTCTGCATCTGCAAACTGAGTATATTTCTTTTCAAATGGTTCACCCATTTGCCGCAAGTCCATAAACAGGATTTCGTTTTCACGGTCTCTGTAGTTTCTGGTTTCGTCTCCAATTTTTCGGGTTTGCGGCTTTTTGTTCTTATTCAGAATCCAAAGCGTTACACTGATATCTGTGGTATAAAACAAGCTTCGTGGCAAAACCAAAATGGCTTCTACCAACTTATTTTCAATCAGCTTTCTGCGTATTTTGTACTCTTCGCCACCGCCACTCAAAGCACCGTTTGCCAAGATAAAACCTGCCACGCCATTGTCGGAGAGTTTGGCTACCATATTCAAAATCCAACCGTAGTTGGCGTTGCTTTTGGGTGGTACATCATAGCCCATCCAACGGGGGTCGTCTGTGAGTTCGTTTTCGGCTCGCCAATCCTTTTGGTTAAAAGGCGGGTTTGCCATTATAAAATCGGCTTTCAGGTCTTTGTGTTGGTCGTCTCCAAAGGTGTCGGCTGCTTTTTCGCCTAAGTTGCCGCTTATGCCACGAATAGCCAAGTTCATTTTAGCCAACTTGTAGGTGGTGTTGGTGTATTCCTGTCCGTAAATGGAAATCTCTTTTTTGTTGCCGTGGTGTGCTTCAATAAACTTGATACTCTGCACAAACATACCGCCACTACCACAAGCAGGGTCATAAATAATGCCCTTGTAAGGTTCAATCATTTCGGCAATCAGGTTTACAATGCTTTTGGGCGTGTAAAATTCTCCTTTGCCCTTTCCTTCTGCCAAGGCAAATTTGGAAAGGAAGTATTCATAGACCTTGCCCACCAAGTCTTGTTTGGGGTCTCTGGTGGTATCAATATCATTGATGGTATCGAGTAATGAGGCCAATTTAGTCACATCCAAGCCCAAACGAGAAAAGTAATTGTCGGGCAAAGCACCTTTCAGGGCCTTGTTGTTTTTCTCAATGGCATGCAAAGCTGTGTCAATGAGCAGGGCAATGTCGTTTTGTTTGGCTCTTTTAATGAGATAACTCCATCGGCTCGTTTCTTCCAAGAAAAACACATTGTTTTGGTTGTAGAAGGCTGCCATTTCAATGTACTTCTCTTTGCCTTCGGCAATGAGTTTGGCGCGGTGTTCTTCAAACTTGTCGCTGGCAAATTTTAAGAATATCAAGCTCAACACTACGTGTTTGTATTCGGCTGGCTCAACGCTACCCCTGAGTTTGTTGGCAGCATCCCAAAGGCTTACTTCAATCGGTTTTTCTTTTACTGCTGCTTTTTGTCTTTTGGCCATTTATACTTTATTTTTAATCAAAATTCCTACCTGTGCGATCCACGCAGACAGGCAAATTTAGTTTATTTCGTACGAGCATTGGTAAAATTCAAGCTCTTTTGATTTTTAGGCTCTGGCTTGGTGGGATGAATATTCCAAATATGCTTGAGTGGGGTAGGTTTCATCATTTTACACAAGGATTTTTGGCTATTGGAGGTGGGGTTTTTGGTGTTCGAAACTGGCAACTAGGCACAAACTTTAATAGAAGTATGACTTGTCCCGAATTCTCGGGAAAGCTTGATTTAATCCCTGAACCCACCATAAGTTATATAAGCTGTTAAGCAGCGTTTTTATTCCTTTCCGTTAGAATCATCTTTGTCCAAATTTGATTCTTTCCATTTTTTAAAAAAGTCTTTTAAAAGTTTATTTTTATACAATTCAGAAGAAACCTTTATTACATTTTCTTCTTCTTCTATCATTTCTTTTGTAACTGGGATTTCAACAAGCTTAAATGCTCTGGATAATTTATCAGTTAAAATTAATTTTCGCTGCTGACTAATTCGTTGTCTGAACTCTTGTTTTAACCAATCGTTTAGGTAAGATTCATTTTCGTGTATTGCACCAAAGTCTGTGTCTCTTGTTACAATAATTATATCCTTTTTTGATTTTTCAGCGCATTTAATTATCCATTCCCAATTTATCGCGTCACCAATTGAATTGTCAGAACTTTTTCGAGGTGGATAGCCTAACATAAATCTTTTGAGCGCAAGTCTTCTTACGGTAAATCTATCTTTATTTTCTCTATTTAAATTTATTGGTGATTTATGTTTGAATATTTTTTGTAACATTCTGTAAACTGGGTCATTCAAACTTGGATTCTTTAATATCTTTTCAATCCGATCTTTTAATTTTTTCTGCTGGTCGTCAATATCTTTTTTTGATTTTTTAATCATTTCAACCGCTTTTGCGTCAGAAACTATTGCAGGTACTGTTAAGTTAACATTGTTTATTTTTTTTACTTCTCCAATGGACTCAAGAATTGCTGATTGGCGATTTTTCTTATACTCCATTTCAACTTGGCTAGTAGAAATCATTAAATCTTTGTGCTTCTCAATTTCTTCAAGGTATTTCAATGAAATATCTGTCCTTCTGATTCGGTAAAAATCAAGGAGAATATTTGTGTCAATGAAAATGTATGCGTCTAGTTTAGTTGCTTTTTTCTTTGCCATAGGTTTTTCTTAAATACTGCATAACGGTTCTCGGCTATGGCAGGTGCGGGATTTCAAGGCACTTAATTGTCCGTTTAGCGATTAGGTCATTTTGTGTAATTGCTTTCATTTTAGCACTTTAGACCGCACTTGCTCTAGCCGATGTTAGGCAACGTTTTTATTCAGTTTTAGGTTAAAAATCCTATCCAATTTCCATTCAAGTCAAATTCATTAAATCCATCTGAGTTGTTGTTAACCCAATATGAAATCCAATCAAGATTTAGGTCAAAAACATTATATCCACCATTATTATTAGATACTGCAAATGATGTCCATTCCATATTTGGATTATAGATAATTATAACTTGTTTATTAGCTGTAATAGTAAATCCAGTTATACTGAAATCTAAATCAAATCCGTAAAATCCAGGAATTTCAAATGCTTTGTAGGGATTTATAGAAAATGTTTTATGAGGATTAATCGAATAAGTTTTAAGCGGATTGATAGAATATGTTTTTCCCGGATTAATTGAATACGTTTTTGCAGGGTTTATCGAATAGGTTTTCAGCGGGTTAATCGAGTATGTTTTCTGGGGATTGATTGAATACGATTTTAGAGGATTAATCGAATACGATTTATTCGGATTAATCGAGTATGATTTCGCCGGATTTTTACTATAGGATTTTATTGGATTTCGAGAAAAAGGTATTTTCATATGTTTTTTATTTTTCTATTTCATTTAATTCAAATGTTTCAGCTCCATCATCAACTAAACAATGCTTTTCGTTCAATAGTTGAAAATTGTTTTCTCCGTTCTCTTCAACAGTTTTGGTCAACTTACATTGCAAAACTTTAGTTAGTTTCAATTTGCTCATTGCTCTAGGGTGAATGGCAACACATAAACCATAACCTTTTGCTTGAACACTTGGATAAACCACTCCATCATAGTTCGAAGTTTTTGTAAAAATCTCGGTGAACTTCGCTGAAATTAAATATTCGTGGTTGTTACCACTAGAAACATATTTAGAAAATTCTGCTGATAAGAACTTAAGGCATTTAACAGTGTTTCCCCTTACGTTTTCGGGCGTTTCTTTTAAAAAATCTAAATATTTCTTTTTTAAACTGTTCAAATAAGGATGTTCATATTCTAATGTCGGGTCAATAATTGTTGCTAAAGAAATATCTTCAGTTACTTCCCAATTCCCAAATGTCAATCGGCTCCAACCTTCGATTACGTCTGAGTTTCTCATTAGACTAGAAATCTCTGAAGAACCAACAATTCTTGGGTATTTCATTTCTTCTTTGTCAAAATCTTCTTCCGAAATCACAGAACCATAAAACATTGTATTTTTCGGTGTGCTAGCTCTCAAATAGTTTGAATTGAATTTTGCTGGTTTATATGATATTCTAGAAACCTTATTGAATTCTGGTTCTTCTTTAGTGTTATTTACAGCTCGCTCTATTTCTTTTGAATATTGATTTTCTGGTGTTTTATGATAATCGGTAAGCATAATTCCAAGCGGTCCTAAACTGGTAAGTAATCTGTCTATTTCAGCAATTGGATACTCACTTAAATCTAATTCTTTTAGTTGGTCAATAGCATGCATTGTTCAATTTTGATTTCAAATGTTGCCTAACATCAATACAACCGCAATCAGCTAGCCAAAAGCGGTTTATTCAGTTGCGTTTACCCCCTCTCATATTTTAACAACTAAATATAGCTAAAATTATATTTTGAAACCTAATCAATTGTGATTAAATATAAACAATTGTGATTATTTGAAGTGGTGGCTAAGTGTGTTTGCTAAGCAAAGAAGACTCATCTTTTGATTACAGCGATAACTTTTGCAGGCTTAAAATAAGAAGAGCATATAAATCTATACTTTTTTTACCTTTCAAATCGAGATTGATCAACGGATGAACCGCTAAGAGTATGTATAGTAATAAGTGAATACCTGAGAGATCTTTAAGCTTAGCTCTCCTGTATTTGGTGAGTCCACTACTTAAGGATTCGAGTCAAGCTTGGGATTGTTGGCTCGTGGTCACTTGATCTATTATTAATAAGCTGCTATTGTTTTCCAATTATCGGATTTATTCTATTCCTTAATTGCCATTCTATCCTAGGCACAATTGCATCATAATTTTCTACCTCGACTTTTACAGTGCTTAGCCTAAACGTTTCATCCTTTAAGTTTTGCCGAGCCATCAATTTTAAGGCAAAAGTTTTTTTTCCTAGTTCTTTATAAATGTGTTCGTAGATTCTGCGACCAATATTTTTTGATTTTCCCAGATACAATGGAATAAACTCTGTCAATTCATTATGAGCTCTTGTTCTCATTTTTTTTAGACTGGGAGTAGATTGTCTGAAATATTCTTTGTGTTCCCATTCTTTTTTAAAATTGTCAACCCACTCTTGAAATGAGTCAAAAGACCCATTATTTTTTATTTCAAGCAAGTATATACCAGAATAATTAATTTCATCCAAGGGAATTTTTTCTTTTGCCTCTTCTAGCTTGAATTCTACTATTTCAACAAGGCTTATGTCTCCAACTACTTCACTTAGCTTTTCAAATTGTTTTTGAAGTTCCTTATCTATTTTTTTGATTATATCCATTTGTTAGTGGTTTATCTTAAATTATGCTTATTCAGAACGTTTTTCAGCTATACGCAGGCAGGAATTTTCACCACTAAACTTCCTACGAAGATCTGAACTTTAAATTTATTACTTTCCTGTCCTTCGAAGCACTTAAGCCCTGCTTGCTTATAGGTGCTGTTATGCCTTCGTGCTTCTTTTCTGTTGTTACTCTGTTGCCCATTGTTTATAATGACTTGATACGTTGACTATTCTGCAAAATCCTTCTTGCTCCAACAACTCGGTAAACACTTTTTCTAAACTTATCTCTGTAAAACTTCATCTCTTGGGTTCAATTATTATTGTCCAAGAAATTGCTTTCAATCTTTCTTGGATCATTTTTAAAGTTTCCAAAACGGCTTCATCTTTGGGGAATTCTCCATACACCAAATTTTTAAAGTCATCGTTGTAAATTGATTTTAACTCATTCCACACATTTTCCAAGTCTTTAAAAATGAGCGCCTCATTAGGATGGTAATTCAGCCATTGATTGTTGTTTTTAAAACTGGCGACATCATCATTCGCTACTTTTAAAAGCATTTCATCAAAAGCCGTTGATTGAAAAAACTTGAAGAACTTCTCTTGTTTAAGTAGCTGATGTAAATCATAGGTGTGTCGTATCTTTTTCTTTAAATCATCCATTGGATTTTCTCCATATGAGAAACGAACCAAACTCATTATTTTCTCACAAATGGTTCTTATGGGTTCTAAAACCAGCAATTCAAATGGAAGTAGTCCGTTTTCTTTAGCAATATCAGACTGCTTACTATCCAGCATCATTTGACCAACAAATGAAACGATACTTTTTGTAGTGTATGGTTCGTAATATCCCAACCAAGTAGATTCCAAAATGATAACGTCTCTTAATTGTCCGTAATCGCCTTTAAATTCTTTGTTGTAAGAGTGTGCCGTTTTTCGGTTCATTCCCATTTATGGGTAATACTTTCAATGGTTACTTCGGGCAATACGGTTTCTACAACCGTGCTTACTGCTTTTAATTTTGATTTTAACTTGCTGTCTGTTTCTCCTTCTCGCCTTAATACTACCAAATCAATATCTTCCGAAAAGCGTTCTATCATATTGTAGCACTTGGATAGTGCTGTCCCACCTTTAAATACCGTGTCTTTGCCAATTTCATTAATGAAAATGGTAAACAAAGCGTATGTAACCCAATAGTCTTTTTCTACATAAATGACAGGTATTTTCATCTGGTCAGCAGTAAACTGAGCCGCTTGTCTGAATAAGGTTTTGTTTTCGTGCAACTTCATATTATGTTCCATTTTTCGGTGGTAGATAATGATTTTGCTGCACCAGTTAGTTCATACTTGGTAATCGGATTTAATGACTTGAAAAGAGCATCTGTTGCTTTACCTTGTCGCAATTGATCTAACAATGCACCCAATAAAGCCCTTGTGGCTGGCGGATATTTTAAAGCCAAGCGAACCAAGGTATTGGATTCTTTGTCTGAGTAATTTTTGATAATAGCTAAAAACCGCTTACAGGATGCTTCTATATTGGCATCAGGTATTTTTTTTATGTAGCGAATAGCATCTAGTAACTGCAACAGAGGTATATTCTCTTTGGTGATAGTGTTTTTTTGCTTTACAAAAGCAATCGTATAGCGTTCTCTTTTAAAATTGGGGCGAATTTGATTTTTCCCAATTTGAATGGTATTGCTTACCTGTGTGGTTAATCCCAATTGATTGTATATGCTATAGCCTGTAAGATAGCCTGTTATTTTTCCGTTTTCTTCCAATAGGTCTTTTACTATCTGTGCTTGATTGGGTTGAAGATTGCCAAAAGGGGTATTTTCGGGTTTGTAGTATCTGCCTTTGGATAGTTTGGCAATTTTGCCCGAAGCTACCATACGGTTCAGGGCTTTTATCACCGCTTCTTTTTGGTTCACCTCTGTATTAAAGTCAGAATAGGTGAACACATAGCCTTTGGGTAGTCTATCTATGGTAAACGCTATGTATTCAGATATTTTCATTGTCTTTACTATAGTGCAAAGATAATTGAATTGTCCAGTTTATTAGTAAAAAAACTGGACATTTTGAAAATTAATGAAGTATGGTTAATTCCGTAACGGAGTTGAGAAGTTAACCAAACTATACTTCCTGGGCTTTTTTATCATAGCTACACTTCAATTTCTTCGCCAATCCCCATCATCATATTGTAATGACCAATATTTTCTGTGTGGCTAAATATATTTTTAAACACTTCCAAGTATTTAGTAATAGTTCCGTCAGGTGCTTCAATAAATAAATCATCAGGCAAGGTATGAGAACCTTCATTTGCCCAACTTAATAAAGACCTGCAAATTTCTCTTTCTTCTTGAGTTGAAAACTTATTTATTAAAACATCATCTCGTTTGCTTCCTAAAATGCTGAAATAGTTTTCAAGAATTCGCCTTAGTGTGTTTTGAATAGTTATGCCGGAATTGTTTTCCCATTCCTTTATTTCTCGCCAAAGCAATTCATAGGACGATTGTATAGGGTTATTTATTCCATAAAAATGAATGGCAGAAACTTTGTTGTTCTTGCGTAAAATCCAGAATTGAGATTTTTCACCCTTTCTGTTCAATCCTTCATAAGAGACTTCTTTATGAAAATACACATTGTGGGTTAGTAGAATTATCTGTTTGATATTGCCCACATCTGATTTTACGTTTTTAATTATTTCCTTAATCAATGTGCTAACTACAAATAATACATTGCTATCCAGGCTAGAAATAGGATCATCAATTACTAAAATCCTTTCTTCGTTAACAGACTCTTCAGTTTCTCCACCCTTTGCTCTTTGCAGAAAATACAAAAATGTAATAAAGGTAATTTCACCCTCACTTAAAGTTGTTTCTGCAATTTCTCCGTCTTCACGTTGTATCTGATAAAATCCTTTTTCTGCAGTCGGAACAATTTCAAAATTTAAAAAACCATACGACCTTAGAAGTGTGTTTATTTCATCAACTGTTGGCTGAATACTGGTTACATTTTTACTGAGATTCTGAATTTCACCTTGAAGGGTACTAAACTCAGTCAACTTTGCAGTTAATTGTGTTTGTAAAGCTGTTATTCCTGTTTCTAATCCCAATTTGTCTGAAAGGTATTTAGTAATATCAGTCCTGAATTCTTCAATAATATACTTCCAAATTGATTGAATTAGATCA
>JAFIEW010000150.1 GCA_020832375.1 Cyclobacteriaceae bacterium | reverse complement strand
CTATCTAAAATTATTATCCTTGTAAAACTGTAACGTTTATTTAGGACTAGACAAAGCTTAAGCAGCAGCCCTATTTATATGACTCAACTGATCAATTCTTTTATTCATCACCCAAAACCATAGGGGTGGTATCATTGCAAGGATCATCATACCTGGATAACCTGTTGGCATTTGGGGACTATCATCATGATGCTTCAGTATCTGATAGGGTCGATTGGCTTTATAATGGTGGTCAGAATGCCTACTTAATTCAAATAACAGTAATCTTCCTAAGGGATGGTTACTATTCCATGAGTGGACAGGCAATACCCTTTCAGGTCGCCCATTATCATTTATTTTTCTACGCAGACCGTAGTGTTCTATGTAATTTACCGTTTCAAGTAGCAAAGCACCCAAAAAAGCAGCAACTAAAAAAGCAAAAGTTGCATATACACCAAAAATAAAATACACTGTAGCGACCGTAACCAATTGTATAAGCTGAAACCGCAGCATTTCATTTTTTAAGCTAAATAAGGGAAGCCCATTTTTTCTCATTCGTTCAGCTTCCAGTTTCCAAGCTGATAGATAAGAGCCTACTATCGATCGGAACCAAAAATACTGCAAAGGTTCGTTGCGTCTTGAGGACGCAGGATCCTCGTCGGTAGATACATTTTTATGATGACCACGGTTATGTTCAATATAAAAATGCATATATAGCGAGCTAAGCAACAGCACTTTAGCTAAAAATCGCTCCTCGGACTTGGATCGATGGCCGAGCTCATGACCTATGTTGATGCCCAAAGTGCCGCACAATATACCCATAGTGACTGTTTTACCCCACCATGTAGTAGACCATAAAACCTCTTGTGGAATTAAGTACAAATAATACATCAAAAACAACCACTGAAGCGGAACTGTGATGTAAAGCAGATAATCGAAAAAGCGATCTTGTTTTGCTACCTCCTCTTCCGCTTCACTCATATTTTTATCTGATGCCCGAAGTAAAAGCTCCAAAAGAGGAATAGCACCAAAAGCATAAATGAGCAAAGCAAAGCTAGCGAACCCTTCTTGATGAAGTGAAATCCCACCTACAAGAGGTAAAGACAAGGCCAAAAGGTATTTGATATATTTCATCCTGTATTTTACTTTTAATGCCAATGATTGTTTGTTTCTTAGTAAACTAAAATTAGTTAAATAGTTTAGTAAAAGCAAATTATTTTTCTCTCAAAACGTCAGAAAATCATCACTCCATCTTAAAGCCTAACTAAAATATCCATTTGTGTAGAAAGACAATTAAACTGTACATCTTGCATCCTTGCTTAAACATGATAGAGTAATCGGGAAAAAGAGGATATTGAACTATTGAAAAACAACAGCCAACCATTCTCAATCAATACATTCACCATATCCTATTTGGCACTTTGACGTTGAAAAAGTAATTCAGTAAATTACCGAACTGATAAAAGCCTATTTAGAAAAAAACATTCCTAAGACTTATGCGATCCAACTTATTTTTCATCTTTGGTATTGTCATGCTTTTGACCATACTATATTTGATGTTTCGACTAGCCTCTGAAAGCGAGCGGGCTCTGAAAGAACATAAGGAAAGAACAACACCAGGAAGTGAGTTACTGCGTTCTCATTCCAACAAAACAGAAAAAGAACCAATAAGTCTTTCCATAGAGCTTGCTAGGGAATTGATAGGTCTGCCCGAGGCCTGCATTCACCAAGCCTACCCTAATAAACCTGCTGATGTACTAAATAGCGCAAACGACCTAGTAGAACCAAAGAAAAATCGTCCTGCTTTTTATGGCTGTTTCGATTGGCATAGCGCCGTACACGGACATTGGCTCATGGTTGATTTGATGAATCGTTATCCTCAACTAGCAAAAGAGGGTAACTGTAAAAAGATGATAATCGAATCGCTGAGCAAAGAAAATCTTGAACTAGAGCTAGCGTTTTTTCAAGAAGAGCGAAATGTAACCTATGAACGTACTTATGGATGGGCATGGCTACTAAGTTTAGATTTGGCCTTGAATAAAAGTAATGATCCTGAAATCCAAGAGTTGGCCAATCATATCAGACCATTAAGCCAATTACTAAGCCGTAGATTGATATCCTATTTGCCAAAACTAGTTTATCCCATCAGATCTGGGGAACATACCAATACTGCTTATGCACTTACAATGGCCTATGAGTATGCCCAATATTATGAAGATGAGGCACTAATTAGACTCATTGAAAATCGTGCTACGGCTTTTTATATGAAGGATACGCAGTGCCCGCTAGGCTGGGAACCTAGTGGATATGACTTTTTATCGCCCTGCTTAGAACAAGCTCATCTAATGAGCTTACTACTTGATAAACCCGCTTTTATGAGTTGGCTTGAGGAATTCTTACCTTCTATTATAAATAAACGATTTTATTTAGCGCCGGCACAGGTAGGCGATCGAACAGATGGGAAGCTAGTACATCTCGATGGTCTTAACTTTAGCCGGGCTTTCATATTTCTACACTTAGCTAAAAAATATCCACAGGAATTATCACATTTGCAAGCCTTGGCTTTCGAACATATCAATCAGTCTATGGCAGAAATGAAAGACGGTAATTATGAGGGCGAACATTGGCTAGCTACATTCGCTTGGAGAGCACTGCGTGAGATCAATTAAAAAATACATTGAAAACTAGAAATGAATTTATTAACCCCATTATTATAACAAAAGCCGACCAAAAAATTGGCCGGCTTTTCAACTCAATCAAAAAAAAATGAAAAAACTAATCTTAAAACATTAACATCACCTGTAAATCTATCTATCTAAAGCCTTTGCCTGCTATTGGACGTCATTAAATTGCTTTAATTTATAACGAAACAAAAGTGAGTTTTCCTCTAAAAACTGAATTAACTTCATTACCATATCTCGCAACCGATCAAAAATATTCATAGTAGTAATATTTGGTTAATTTAGATGGTGCAAGCTGCATGCCAAAAAGTGGTTTTTCCATTTTTTAATTGTATTATTTTTTAAACGTGAGAACGACTGTATTTACAATTAAGCCGTATCTAAATTGGTATTATACTTTCTTTTTCTTGTAATCGAAAGTCATATGAAATTTTGGCTCTCTTAAACTTTATATTAGTTAAGCCGTTGGATTTGAGCGTATTGATTTGATACTGAATGAATCATCTTCATTTTTTATCTCTCAGTATATTCATTCTCACCACTAAGCATCTTTTCTATTCACTCTCTCACCGAATATATCCATTGGTCACAGTTTGATAACACATCGTCGGTTTATTTGTAGTATTTTTGCCATACCATTATGATTAAATAATATAAACAGTGTCCATCATTTAAAGCTGGGCCTTAGGTAAAAGCATTAGTATATCAACCTAAAGCTGACACATCAAAAATCATCAATGGCAAAAAAATTATACAGTGCTCAATAATCTCATGAATGCAAGTATTTGTCAATGATCACCTCATTCGAATTCATGAAGGGGCTATAGTATTGGATGCTATACGCTCTTTCGATCCATCATTGAGTAAAATGATTGGTAAGCTGTCTATAAAAGATGCTTATGGGAATGAGATTTCCCCTGACGGTTCATTACTAGAAAATGAGCACATTTATATAGAAAAAAGCAATCAGTCAAGCGAGCTGTGAAACCATCCTTTTGAGCATTATTAAAAATATTAATCGACACGACCATAATTTAAATTTCATGAAGCAATTCCTTACGGGCAAAATGCTTTTGCCTTTGTTTATTCTCCTATTTAGTTTTACTGCCTGTCTATCTTCTTCAGAAGATAGCTCCGACAAACAGGTCAAAGTAGTAATATTACATACCAACGACGAGCATGCTAAAATTGAGCCTTTTTCGAAACTTGCAAAAGCGGTAGAGAAAGAGCGTGCAGAAAATGATCACGTAATTTTAGTTTCTGCAGGCGATATGTTTAGCGGCAACCCTTTTGTGGATTACCACCAGCGACCTGGCTCACCCATTGTAGAGCTTATGAATGATGTAGGCTATGAACTACAAGTGCTTGGCAACCATGACTTCGATTATGGCCAAGAAACCCTCAAAGAAAGAATGCAAGAAGCAAACTTTTCGATCATATTGGCAAACTTCACCAATGAGATTGGAATTTTAGACAGTATTCCTCCATATCATGTTCACGAATTTCCTGAAATTGGTATTTCATTGGCATTTGTAGGAATTGTACAAACAGGCAGAAACGGTATACCGGCGACTCACCCAGATAATATAGAAGGGCTGACCTTTACTAGTGGTTTTGATGTAATGGGTGAGTACCTTTACCTGAAAGAAGAACATAGCGCCTTAGTTGCGTTAAGCCACATGGGCTTTGGTTCAGACCTTCGCCTTGCGGAAATGTACCCTCAAATAGATGTGATCCTTGGAGGTCATTCGCATACAAGAGTGGAAGATGGACAAATTGAAAATGGAGTTTTAGTCACTCAAACACAAGCTAATGTACAATACTTGGGTAAAACAACCCTGATTTTTGAAGATGGTAAATTGGTTGATAAATACAGCCGACTAGTAAAAATCGCTGACCTAATAGACGAAGACGAAACGATCAAAGCTAAAATCGAAGAGTTTAAAAATAATGACGTCCTCAACCGCAAGTTGATTAGTGTTGATCATGATATCAAAGGAAAGGCTGATTTAGGCTGCCTCATTACAGATGGAATCAGAGCGGGGCTAGACCTAGACATTGCCTTTCAAAACGGTGGTGGAATTAGACTTCAGGAATTGCCCGCAGGCGATATTAAAGTAAAGGATATCCTCACTCTTGACCCCTTCGGTAACTCAGTAGTAGTAATGAACCTCACACCCGCTGAAATAAAAAACTTCCTTGAATCAAGAGCAGGAAGGATCGATCTTTATGTATCGGGCATGAGTTATGATATCATCACCAATAAAAAAGGAGATTATATCGATACAGAAATCAAACTAGATGGAGGTATTGCTTGGGATGAAAACAAAAGATATAAGGTGGGCGTGAATAGCTATGTCGCTAGCACCTACCAATTCGAGAGAGAAGACGACGGTGAAGATACTTTCACCAAAACTTCGGACCTCATCATACAATTTCTAGATGACCAAGAAAGCATCCAATACCAAAATTGCGAGCGAATTCGAATCATAAAGCGATAGCGAACATTTTATAACGTTAAAGGGTTTTAAAGGGGAGGTGAATACTTCCCCTTTTTTGTTGTATCAGAAAGTAAAGCATATAGCGCTTAGGAAGGGTAATTACCACGAATCAATACATAACATATGCTGATTATTTACACGCATTGGCATATTTCAATTATTCAATAAAGCATCTCATGATCATAATTAGTAACTATAATTCATTATCACAATGAAAATACAACTGTTATATACCCTAGTAGCCGCTATTTTATTCTTGCAGCTACCAGCCTGTGCGCAAGAGAAACAGGAGAAAAAAACCAATTCATACGAAAACCTTAAACCTCAAAAAATGAAAGACATGACAGATGCCGAGTGGAGAGAACGCCTGAGCCCTGAAGAATATCGTGTACTACGACAACAGGGTACAGAGCGACCTGGCACCAGCGAATACGATCAGCATTGGGAAGCTGGAGTATATCTTTGCAAAGGCTGTGGTACAGAGTTATTCGAGGCAACTACTAAATTTGACGCTCACTGCGGATGGCCAAGTTTTTATGATGCCGTAGACAAAAAAAACATCAAAGAAGAGTTAGACCTGAGCCACGGCATGCGGCGTATAGAAGTAAAATGTGCCAACTGCGATGGTCACCTTGGCCATGTATTTCCAGATGGACCCAAGCCTACAGGATTACGCTACTGCATCAATGGCGTAGCGCTCAACTTTAAAGCAAAAGAATAAATAAAAGGCCTTCGATGGCCTTTTTTATTTAGTCTGCAGACAAGCCTGACTCCACAGCACGATAGCGGTCCTTCCCTTCACCAGGTAATATGCGTAGAACATTCCCTAGCACTAAGCGCACTAAGGTATCAGAAGCCAATCGCTTGGAAAGTCCACTTTGAATTACTACTTCTTCTAGGCTTATTTCCTCCTTTTTTCTGAAAAGCTGCATCACCTTAGCTTCCTCTTCACCATAGCTTAATTGAAAGTCAGCGTTTCTGCTACGTGCCTGCATAATTAACCAAAGTTCACGACTTGCTTTTACTGTTTTATCCTCCACCCGATAGTACCCAGTTTTAATCTGCAGCATCTTCTTATTTTTTGTTAGCCGCTTCTCTAAAATATAGTGAGGCTTATGCTTACTTTCATAAATTCGATAAACAACGAACTGCTTTGTCCCGCTCAGCGGTACATACACCCTTCGCATATCTACCACAGGCCGTATATGCGCATTGATCTTTGCCTCCAATGCAAAGGCTTCTTCTTGAGCGTATTTGCAGGCACTTAAGTGCCCATCATCATTGACACCAATCACCAGCCAGCCTCCTTTTGCATTGGCTAAAGCAACAATCTCATTGATAATCTTCTCAGGATGATTCACCTTACGCTTAAACTCTATTTTCTCACCCTCGCCCCATTCTGCTAATTGCGCTATAAAAGATAGATCTACCTCTTCTGGTGAGGTATGATCTAATATATATCTTTGCTTTTCCTTATTGTTCACCCTGCTATAGTTTTTAAGAATATTAAATCACTACTGTCCGGTAAAAAATTTAAACTGGGCTAGATCTATTTAAGACTAA
>JAFIEW010000215.1 GCA_020832375.1 Cyclobacteriaceae bacterium | reverse complement strand
TATGCTTATCCGCAAGATTACATAAATATTTATGAGTGACATATTTTGACAGTGTTGTGATCGATATTTGTAGCAACCAAAAGTATAATTGCTATGAACTTATTGAAATTTCACCAGGTCTTTACAAATGAAGAAGCTTGTAAACTACATTTCAAGCAAGTGAGGGATAAAAATGGTGTTGTATGTAACAAATGTGGCTCTGAGCATCATTACTGGATATCTTCCATGTGGATGTATGAATGTAAAGAGTGTCATTACAGGACAAGTCTTAAGAAAGGAACAATTATGGAAAACTCTAAGCTCAAATTTAAAACATGGTATATCATCATGTTATTTATGTCAGCAACGAAAAAGGGGTTTTCAGCTGCGGAAGTACAACGTCAGTTAGGAAAAAAGCGATATGAGCCAATCTGGCGTGCAATGCACAAGATAAGGGAAGCAATGGGGCAAAGAGAGGATCTTTATAAATTAGAAGATATGATTGAATTCGATGATGCTTTTTTTGAAACCAGTACTCCTGAAAAAGTAAAACAAAGTTTAAAAAGAGGATTAGGAAGTCAAAAACAAACAAAAGTAACTGTAGCGACTGAATCTGTCCCATTAGAAGATTTAGAATCAGGTACTAAAAGTAGCAGCTGTAGATATTTTAAAATGAAGGTTAATCAAGATTTCACCAAAGAAGGCTCTAAAAGTCTTGTTACAGCTATGATTGGAAATAATGCAGTGGTAAGAACGGATAAATCTACTTCATATGTGAATATAAGTGATTGCGTTGATATTCATATGACTACTAAATCTGGAAAAGAAACAACCAATACAACATTAAAATGGACACATGTTGCTATAGGCAATGCTAAAAGAAACTTTTTGGGAATATATCACTGCATTAAGTCTGATTACCTTCAAAACTATCTCAATGAATTTGTATACCGTCTTAACAGGAGGTATTTTGGAGAAAGATTATTCGATCGGGTCGTTTTAGCAGCTTCAACAGCTACACTGCAAACAAGCGGATAAGCATA
>JAFIEW010000214.1 GCA_020832375.1 Cyclobacteriaceae bacterium | reverse complement strand
TAGCTTCGGGACCTTACCCCCGCGCTTAAGGGACTTTCACCCATTGGAACAGTCAACTTTTTGACCTATATTCACCATTCAAGGCACACACATTCGTTTGCCGCAAGTGGGGGGTTATGCGTTAGACCCAAGTGCAGTTTTTCAATTAAAGTTCGGTGGTAGTTTGACAGTTTAGTACTTCGATTGCCCCACCTGACGGCAAGCGAAAACACGTTGTAGTGCATTTAAAAGAACAATATGAAAACACGATACTTTTTAATTATTTGGCTTTCGATTTTTCTTTCTTGTAACACTGAAAGTAAGAAATCAACTGTTCAAGAAGATGAAACAACAATTGAACAATTAGCAGAAGTGAATTCAGTGGACACTTATGATAATGGAACAATTGACAACTTTAATGAAGAGATTATTTTCTATCAGGAAATTGACTACTCAAAGCACAAAGTGAAATACCATTTATGGGAACCAACTGCTTCAACACCAAAAATTATAAAATGGAATATCGAAGAAAAGGATGCAAAGGAATACTTTATTCAAGAAACCATTGACGAGAAAAATAGAGTGATTGAAATTAAGTTTATGCGAAATAATGACTCAGTTTATAACGACTTTACGATTTTTGAAAGCCCAATTACACGCTTTTATTATGAAGACAATAAAGTAACTGTGGTGGATTATGACTCTGAATTTCAACCAGCGGAATTGTTTGAAGCAGGACTAGCAACTCAAATTACATATTTTCTAAACAAAGAAAATTTTATTGAAGCGGTTACAGCAAAAGTGTATGTTTCTGATCACTTAATGCATTATTTCGGGATGAAAACTATCAAAAAGGGAGTGGCAGAAATTAAGTCAAATGTCATGCCTACAATAATTTTTCCTTACTATTTTACTGACAATAAGATGAATGGAGTTATTCCTAAGGGAGAAAATTTTGATGAAAAAACAGTAATAAAACCATATAACGAAGAATAAAAACGCACTACAATCGAGTAGACGGCCGTGAGCCATAAGCCCACGGTGCGCCTCTCACACCACC
>JAFIEW010000012.1 GCA_020832375.1 Cyclobacteriaceae bacterium | reverse complement strand
GTGACACTTCATCATTTAAGAAATCAAGCATTACACACAAAACTGGACACTACCTTTTAGTGAGTTAGCCATATATTTAGATCATACCGAACCAATACCAATTGTCATGAAGTCATCAATAAAGTCTTATTGTCTTTGCCTCTATTTTATTTTTTACCCATTAGCGACATTCGCACAAACCAATATCTCAGAATTACCCTTTTTTGAAAAGAATATCATTGATTTTGCACCTTCGGTAAGTGCTGACGGCCGTACCCTGATATTTGAAAGCGATCGTGTGGATGCCAAATGGCGACTCTTTGAAACGGCAAAGCATGATGACGGTACATGGTCGAAGCCGATATTGATCGAAGAAATCAATAAAAAAGCTAAAGGTAATAGCCTAATCGGTGGACCTTCCATTAGTTATGATGGTAATGTATTGTACTTTTTTGCTTACTTCGAAGGTGAGTCTGAAAGTGAAGATATTTATAAGGTAGTTAGAACAAAAGAGGGATGGTCCGAGCCAATTAAACTTCCTGCAACTATCAATTCTACCGGCTATGAAGGCTTTCCGAGTATTTCAGCCGATGGTAATTATCTGTATTTTATCCGGCTTAATGATGATTATCCATACGATAGAAAATCAAAGGAGGATTGTTTTTCCATTTGGCGAAGCCGAATTGATGAAAATGGAAATTATGGTAAAGCTATTAAGTTACCTGCACCCATCAACCTCAATTGTGAAAGGGATCCTAGGATTCTGGCAGACGGTAGAACATTAATATTCTCCTCTGTTAGGGAAAATGGAAAGGGGAAGTATGACCTCTACATGAGCATTGAAGAACAAGAGGGGCAGTGGTCAGAGCCGAAAAGTTTAGACTTTTTAAATACTAAAGGCAATGACCTTTCTGTAAGTATGCCTGCATCAGCAGAGTTGGTTTACTATTACAGAGACGATAGAATATACTCAGCAATGGTTCCTGAGGGATATGGGGGATTTACAAATATAGTATTTAAAGGTCTTTTGGTAGATGAGTTAGATCAAACCAGAATTACCGATGCTAGGGTTTTTGCTTATGATGATGATGATAATCAGCTGGCAAAGCAAAAAGTAGGTGCAAATGCCGATTTTACTTTCGTCTTTAGTCCAGGTAGTCGTTATACCTTGAAGCTTCATTCACCCCTTCATCCCCCGAAAAGTTATATTTTAGACTTGACACCCTTTTCTTCTTTTGTGGAAATTAAAGATACCCTTACGCTCAATAATCAGGTTGAGGCACCCATCCGCTTTTTTGATGCTGATTTAACTCAAGATCGCTTGTATCCATCAGTAAGAGTGAACCAAAGCTTAATTTGTAGTGAAACCAGCGAGTCGTGTGACTATAGATTTACGTGGGGACAGTCGCAAACTATTTTTATAGATGGTCTTGATGAATATGAGAATCATCAATACAGCCTTAATGTCAAAGATTGGTTTGAGGAGACGGGCAAATATGAATTTGATATTTTTATTGAGGCGAAAAAGAAGTCTTTGAAGGTGAATATTCTCGATAATATCAGCCAAGAAAAGATTAAAAATGCACGAATTGTACTTCGCAACAAGAATAAAGATGAGGTGATCACTGCCGAAGATGGGGAAGAGGTAAGGCTTCGGATTGGAAACCGATATCAACTCAATATTGAATCTGAAAGAGGCTATCTCTTCTACAGCGCCGAGCTTGATGTAACTGAAGGCATGGAGGGCAACCTCACTTTTACAATGACCCCAATGGTTGAAGGGGCTAGTTTGTCAACCAATCTAATCGTTTTTGAGTCTAATCAAGCAAGCCTTAATCCTAAAGCTGAGGAAGAACTCAATAGGATTTACAGAATGCTACTGAATAATCCCGATGTAACGGTCGAAATTGGGGCGCATACCGATGATGTTGGTTCCGATGAATTCAATCTTACGCTCTCTGAAAAAAGAGCTCAAAGTGTGATTGACTTTTTGGTCGGGCAAGGTTTACCCGAAACCCAAATGATTGCCAAAGGCTACGGAGAATCTCGCCTTCTTTTTAAGGGTGATTCCGAGGAAGAAAGAGCTTTAAATCGGAGGGTAGAAATTACCATCACCAAGACCGAAGTGGAATAAGATTTAACCATCCTTATCGGTATTTATTCGCAAATATTTTTTTGGAATGAGAACGCTGTAGTCTACGATCTGGAGACTATAAAATTCATTTTTTATAGCTTGCCGATGCTTTTATGACATTGCCTATCAAAGCTTGGTGTTTTCATTGTCCAATATTAAATGCCTGATCAAAGACGCCTTAAAAGCAGCTTTTATTTTATATGGATTTTCTATTTGTGTATTATCAGCAGGTATTGATTAATCTGCCTTCTAAAGAGCTATACTTTTGAGGCCTTCAAACATATCTTACTTACATTATTCCATTAATTTAATGGCATAAGAAGCCATAATCCCTTAATTTTACTTTAATAGTATAGATTTACAGCATTACAATCCTATCATGACTAAAACGAAGATTAGAATTGGCGGTGTGCCTGAGCATTTTAATTATCCCATTCATCAAGCTATAGAAGAAGGCGCCTTTGAAGCGCAAGGGATTGAGGTGCGGTGGATGGAATATAGTGGAGGTACAGGCGAAATGAAGCAAGCACTTAACGATAATGCTTGTGATCTATGTATCATATTGACGGAAGGTATACTTGCTGACATCGCCATGGGTAGCGCATCAAAGATTATTGGTGGCTATGTAAGCTCACCGCTCATTTGGGGACTTCATGTAGGAGCGAAGAGTATGATTACAGAACATTCCCAAGTCTATCAGTCTAAAATTGCCATTAGCAGGAAAGGTAGTGGTTCGCACCTCATGCCAATGATCGATGCGCTGATGAACGATCAAACAATAGCAGATAATCAGTTTCAAATAGTGGGCAATCTAAAGGGAGCCATTGAAAAGATGTCCGAGCATCCCGATCAAGTTTTTTATTGGGAGAAGTATACCACTCAACCCTATGTAGACCAAGGTGTTTTTAATAGGATAGGGGAGTTTCCTACCCCTTGGCCGTGTTTTGTAATTGCCGCTTCATCGCAGGCTCAGCAAGATGCCAAAAGGCTGCAAAGCGTGCTTGATGTGATCTATGAGTATACCTCACGTTTTCATCCCAACTTAAAAAATATTGAATCGGTCGCTAAAAATTACAAGCTGGATGCGAAGGAAGTAAAGGCATGGTTTGAACGAACAACTTGGTATATAGACAGGAATTTGAAAGAGGAGATGATCCATGACGTTTTAGGATACCTTGCTAAAGCAGGAATCATCCATTCGAATTACAGCAAATCGATCTCAAGCTACCTACTTAAAGTATGACCCAATAAAGATTAAGTATCAAATACTAAAAAGCAACATTCAATATTGAAACTGAAACCATGGTTTACTTAGAGCTAGGCTTCAAAATATCGGTTTGATAGATTAAATTTAACCACTTTTGCATAAAAAAAAGAATCATTTCAGGAAGTTAAAGCTAGGTATAGGAAGGTCATTAATGAATGTTTTAACCATGTTTAGCATGCTCTAATGAGATAATTATCAATGTTTGAGCTGTATTTTAGCAAGACCTGTTTAAATTAGGGTTAAATATCTTTACAAACTTAAATGCCATCACCATTTGGCATATAAATAACCATCAAATAATGTCCTCAAATACTGGAAACTTAAAAAACTACCGACCTTTAGAAACCCCATGGCATAGCCTTGATGCCTCAAAAGTAATGGAGCAATTGGATGCTCATGCCGAAGGTATATCGGAAGAGGAAGTCAATCATCGGCAATCGGTTTTTGGAAAAAACAAGTTGCCTGAAAGTGATAAGACGACACTCTTGCGAATTATTTGGCATCAGTTGATCAATCCGCTGATTTTCATCTTGATCGCAGCGGCTGTCGCCTCAGTGGCTATCGGAGAGGGTAAGGATGCGATCTTTATCTTCATTGTGATCTTGCTCAATACGGTGATTGGTGCTTATCAAGAGTATAATGCCGAGAAGAGTGCCTCAGGTTTGCAACAGCTCATGCGCATCCAAGCAAAAGTAAAGCGATCAGGCAGCCAAAAGACGATCGATAGTGAAGAGCTCGTGCCTGGTGATATAGTATTGCTCGAAACAGGAATGAAAGTACCCGCAGACCTTCGTTTGCATAACACCCAAGGTCTCGAAATAGATGAAAGCTTTCTCACAGGGGAGTCGCAGGCCATTCTAAAACACACCGATGCTGTGGCTGAGGAGCGTTCTATTGGTGATCGCCTATGTATGGCATTTGCAGGTAGCACGGTCATGAGTGGTAGAGCTACGGGTGTGGTCGTGAAGACCGCGAAAAACACCCAAGTGGGGCAGATCGCTGAAAATGTGAGTACTGGAGAGTCAGCAAAACCCCCTCTTATTGTGAGAATGGAGCGCTTCACCAAGCAGATTTCTTACTTTATTATTGGATTGAGTGTTGTTTTAGCCGTTTTATTAAGGGTATCTGGTGAGGATCCTGCGGCGATTTTCTTCTTCGTAGTGGCGCTTGCTGTATCAGCTATTCCTGAAGGTCTACCCGTATCGCTTACCGTAGCTTTATCTGTAGCTGTGCGGAAGATGGCGAAGAAAAATGTCATTGTAAGGCAACTCACTGCCGTAGAAAGCTTAGGCTCTTGTACGGTGATCGCTAGCGATAAGACGGGCACACTTACTGTAAATCAGCAAACAGCCAAAAAGATTATTTTAGCAGATGGAACTACAGTCGACATTGCAGGGGAAGGTTATAATGGACTAGGTCACTTGAGTGATGCGGATGGAAAAGAGCTTTCTGTGCATGCTGAAGACAAAGACGCCAAAGTATATCCTTTGATCAAGGTCGCTACCCTTGCCAATGAAGGTCAGCTAGAAAAAAATCCAACAGGTGAATGGGAGCATCAAGGCGATGCAATGGATGTAGCGTTGCTTGGGATGACCTACAAATCTAAGCTCACTCCAGATGCCGTATTGTCTTCTTATAGTTTGCTATCAAAAATTCCTTACGAATCGGAGAATAAGTTTTCGGGTGCATTTTATAAGGATACCCATCAAGATAGTGTACAGCTAGGCGTAAAAGGTGCAGTCGAGACCATCCTTTCTTTTTGTGATTTAGGGAAGTCTGATGCTGAAAGTATCACCAAGCAAGCTGACCAAATGGCCGCTCAGGGGTATCGAGTTTTAGGTTTTGCCGAAGGGTCATTCGAGAATTATGAGCAAAATAAAGATTATGGTGCAAGGGATATCTCAGGATTGTCTTTTGTGGGATTGGTCTGTTTCATTGATCCTCTCAGATCGGAAGCCATCACTTCGGTAGAGAAGTGTAAGGAAGCTGGAATCAAGGTAATTATGATTACGGGAGACCACCCTGCTACAGCGGGAAATATCGCCAAGGAGCTAGGTATAGCCTATGAAGGTGATCAAGCGGTAGTAAGTGGCATGCAGCTTGAAGAGTTGAAACAATCTAGCCAAAAAGCCTATGAAGAAGCAATTGTTAAGGGTAGCGTATTTGCGCGAGTATCTCCTTTACAAAAGCTTGAAATCGTGGATGTACTCATAGAAAAAGGAGAGTTTGTTGCTGTAACAGGCGATGGTGTGAATGATGCACCCGCATTAAAAAGAGCCAATATCGGCGTTGCCATGGGTAGTGGTACGGACGTAGCTAAGGAGGTGGGTTCTATGATTGTGGTAGATGATAATTTTGCATCTATCGTAGCGGGGGTAGAAGAAGGGCGACATGCTTACGCCAATGTGCGGAAAGTGATTTATCTCTTAGTCAGTACAGGCGCTGCGGAGGTGGTCATGTTTTTAATGGCCATTGCTTTTGGCCTGCCATTACCACTACTCGCCGTCCAGTTGCTTTGGTTAAATTTGGTAACCAATGGTATTCAAGATAAGGCGCTTGCTTTCGAGAAGGGAGAGGCCACCACCATGCAGCAAAAGCCACGTAATCCTAAAGATGGTATTTTTGATACCATTATGGTGCAGCAGCTCCTTATCAGTGGGCTCGTGATCGGTCTGATCGCTTTCGGCTTATGGTTTTACCTCAATCACTTCACCGATATGGACGAGCTGCATGCAAGAAATTTGATCCTCTTGCTAATGGTATTTATGCAAAATGTCCACATCTTCAACTGCCGATCAGAATATCAGTCTACCTTTAAAATATCTTTGGCCAATAATATGATTTTGATCGCTCTGGTGGCAGCAGCACAACTTTTACACATTGCGAGCATGTACATTCCGTTCATGCAAAACATTTTAAGAGTAGAACCGATTACCTTAGGCGAGTGGGCGACGATATTGTTACTGGCCATCCCGATCGTGCTGGTGATGGAAGTCTTCAAGTGGTTTAAGAGACGAAGCTATGCTGGAGCGGTAAAAAACTAAAAACATGGACTGACTTTATTGTCTTATTTTAGTTGGAATGAGGAGCTAAGAAGCGTTTACGGAAAGAAATCAACTTGCTGCAGGGTGCATGCGGCAATTAAAAATGGTATAATTGAGGTGAAGGGTCAGCTTACCCCCTCATCCCACGCAAATAAGAAGAAAATGACAAAATACTTATTCTTTGTATTGATGCTACCCCTTTTGATAGGGGGTGTAATGGCTCAAAATCAGGCTCCGCATCAGCTTTTTGATGCTAAAGGTAAAAAGGCAGACTTCAAAAAAATGATGAAAGAAGCGATTAATGCGGATGTCATTTTTTTTGGGGAATATCATAATAATGCCATGGCGCATTGGATTCAGTTGCAGTTTATGAAGGAACTAAGCCTACACTACAAGCCTGTCACCTTGGCCATGGAGATGTTTGAGGCTGACAATCAGATTCTGCTGGATGAGTACCTTTCAGGCTTAATTAGTGAGGCGCGATTTGAGGAGGAAGCTCGCCTATGGAACAACTATAAAACCGACTATAAGCCTTTGGTTTTAGAAGCCAAAAAGCAAGGTTGGGACGTGGTTGCGACTAACATTCCGCGACGATATGCGAGCATGGTATCTCAAAAAGGGTTAGCATCACTCGATCTTTTATCTGTGGAGGCTAAGCAATGGATGATGCCTCTACCAGTGGAGGTAGACACCACGCTTTCAACCTATCAGGATATGCTTGGGATGATGGGAGGACATGGTGGCAAACCCAACTACAATTTCCTGTATGCGCAAGCGGTTAAAGATGCGACGATGGCACATTTCATCTCGGAAAATCTCACCGATAAGAATAGGGTATATCACATCAACGGATCTTATCATACGAAAAGAGATGAGGGAATTATCCATTTTTTGAAAAACCTTAGGCCTGATATTTCCATCATGACCATCACCACCGTAGAACAAAAAGATACGGGCAGCTTAGAAAAAGACCACGAAGGAGCGGCGAATTTTATACTCGTAGTTGCTCAGGATGCGCCAAAATCCTACTGAAAGTAATGGTAGACTTAAGGTTTTTTAATATTTGATTACCTTTGTGGGCGAGTTTGTTTTATAACGAACAATGGACGAGTATAAATGAAAGCATCAAACACCCCATTCATTCCTTTTCTATGCAATTGGTAGAAGTAAGTAATCGACAGCTAGCAGATGAGTTTCTGTATTTCCCCATTGAGCTCTATCGAGATGATCCCAATTGGATTAGACCGCTTGATAAGGACGTAAGTTCGGTTTTTGATCCTGAAAAAAACAGTTTTTTCAATCATGGCGACTGTATCCGTTGGGTGTTGAGAAGAGAGGGTAAAACGATTGGTAGAGTTGCGGCTTTTATCAACGAAAATACCGCTCATACTTTCAAGCAGCCTACGGGAGGCATGGGTTTTTTTGAGTGCATTGAAGATGAAGAGGCTGCATTTATGCTCTTTGATGCTTGTAAAGCATGGTTAGAAGCGCGCGGAATGAAGGCCATGGACGGGCCAATTAATTTTGGTGATCGCGATCGTTGGTGGGGACTATTGGTCGATGGTTTTTATGAGCCTAATTACTGTATGCATTACCACTTCCCTTATTATCAGGGATTTTTTGAAAAATATGGTTTTAAAAATTACTTCAATCAATACACCTACAGAACGCTCAATCAGCCTGATTCTTTAAGTAAAAAAGTAAGCCTGATTGCTGAGCGACTCAATAGAAATCCTAATTATAGCTATCGTCATATTAAGAAAGACCGTCTCGATGAGTTCATGGCAGATTTTAGAGAAATTTACAATCAAGCATGGGTGAAGCATGATGGCGTAAAACCTATGACATAGCAACAGGCTAAAAACATAGCTAAAGAAATGAAACCAATCATCGATGAGCGCTTAATGTGGTTTGCTTACTATGAGGATAGACCGATTGGTTTTTACATCATGCTACCCGAGTTGAATAAAATCTTTAAGCATGTAAACGGAAAGTTAAACTTCTTGGGAGTCATCAAGTTTTTGTATCATCGGTGGAGGGGTACTTGTAAAACCATGTTTGGATTGGTTTTTGGTGTTATTCCTGATTTTCAAAATAAAGGTGTGGAAGCGGGCTTGATACATGCTTTTTCGCAAATTAGCTTTAAGAAGGGCTTTCCATACAAAGATTTAGAGATGAATTGGATTGGTGATTTTAATCCGAAGATGAATAAGGTAATGGAGATAACAGGGGCTAAAATTCATAAAACGCACGTTACCTATCGGAAGATATTTGACCCATCAATTCCTTTTGAGCGAGCACCTGTAATAGAGTAGAATATAAAATTTATCAACAACCAATATTTTAATTGATATGAGTTTAATAGTAGTAGGGTCAGTGGCCTTCGATGCAATAGAAACACCCTTTGGCAAGACAGATAAGATCATTGGAGGATCGGGTACTTATATATCGCTATCGGCGGCTAAGTTTAGTCCAAAGGTGAAAGTGGTCGCTGTAGTAGGAGAGGATTTTCCTCAGTCAGATATCGACACCTTAAAAAAGCATAAAATAGATTTAGAGGGCTTGCAGATCAAAAAGGGTGAAAAGTCATTCTTCTGGAGTGGTCGCTATCACAATGATATGAATAGCAGAGATACTTTAGTAACCGAACTCAATGTATTAGAGCACTTTGATCCTATTGTACCTGAGTCTTATCAAGATTGTGAATACTTGATGTTAGGAAATCTGGCACCATCAGTGCAGAAGCAGGTGATTGACCGATTGAAAAAGAGACCCAAGTTGATCGTAATGGATACCATGAACTTTTGGATGGACGTAGCGCTAGATGACTTGAAAGAAACCCTAAAGCATGTTGATCTACTTTCTATCAATGACGAAGAGGCACGACAGCTTTCTGGAGAATATTCTCTAGTGAAAGCGGCGAAAAAAATCATGGAAATGGGGCCGAAAAATCTTGTAATTAAGAAGGGCGAACACGGAGCTTTACTTTTTGATAAGAAGCAAGTCTTTTTTGCACCAGCATTACCGCTTGAAGATGTATTTGATCCTACAGGTGCCGGCGATACTTTTGCAGGTGGTTTTATAGGTTATTTAGCCAAAACAAATGATACCTCCTTTGAAAACATGAAGAGAGCTATTATTTATGGTTCTGCAATGGCTTCTTTCTGTGTGGAAAAATTTGGCGCTGAAAGATTATTGAGCTTGACAGATAAGGAGTTAGATGAGCGAGTGCAGGATTTCATCGACCTAGTACAATTCGAAATTGAGTTGTCTTAAAGTTATTATAGGAGTAGTGAGGAGTTTCATTATTTAAAAACTGTAATTCGATGAAATAAAGTTTGATATTCACGATGAGATTCATTTCAAGGATCTATTGAAAGACAAAAAACCGGCATTAGTCGGTTTTTTTGTTTTATGATGTAATAAATTGTGAAAAATGTCAACTAAATTTACATTGTATCGATATTCTATCGATTTAATTTTAATCAATGATTTTCTAATTTATTCATACAAAATCAAATCTATGAAGCGATTATTTCTATTGGCTGCACTTATTATGTCAGTCAATCTTTTACATGCTCAGTCTAAAATTGAGTTTGAGGAGTATACACTCCCTAATGGTCTCCATGTAATATTACATCAAGACAGAACGACTCCAATTGTAGCGACGTCTATTTTGTATCATGTAGGATCAAAGAATGAAAATCCTGAAAGAACCGGTATGGCTCACTTTTTCGAACACCTTCTTTTTGAAGGAAGTGAGAATATTGCTAGAGGAGATTTCTTCAAAATAGTACAAAATGCTGGAGGAACGCTCAATGCTAATACCTCACACGATAGAACCTTTTATTATGAAGTGGTGCCTTCTAATCAGTTAGAACTTACTTTATGGATGGAGTCGGAGCGTTTGCTACATGCTAAAGTTGATGAAGTAGGCGTAGAAACTCAAAGAGAGGTAGTAAAAGAAGAGAAAAGACAGCGTATCGACAATCAGCCATATGCTTCTTTTCAAGAAGAGATCTTCAAGCGTGCCTTTCAAGAGCATCCTTATAAATGGACAGTTATCGGCTCAATGGATCACCTTGATGCAGCGACTTTAGATGAGTTCATGGATTTCTACAAGACCTTTTACGTACCAGAAAATGCCACGCTATCTCTTGCAGGCGATTTTGACGTAGAAGAGACCAAAGCACTTATAGAGAAATATTTTGGTGATATTCCTAGGGGGACAAATGAAATCCCTCGTCCAGACGTAGAAGAACCAGCACTTGATGGTGAAATTAGAGATGTTGTCTATGATAATATACAGCTGCCAGCGGTTTTTTCTGCTTACAGAATACCAGCACAAGGAACTGATGATTACTATGCTTTGAACGTATTGAATACACTGATGGCGCAAGGTCAAAGTTCAAGACTTTATAAATCGCTAGTCGATGATCAAGAGTTGGCATTAGTGGTTCAATCATTCCCTTATGCGCTAGAAGATGCTGGGCTTTTTATCACATTAGCGCTAGCTAAGCAGGGTGTTGAGTTAGATGCCGTCGAGACTGCTATGGATAATGAAATCGATCGCTTAAAGGCAGACTTGATATCTGATCGAGAGTATCAAAAAGTGCGCAATCAATTGGAAAATAGCTTTGTAAGTAGAAATTCAAATATGGTGGGTATCGCAGAGAGCTTAGCGAATTATCATGTTTATTTTGGTGATGCTAATTTGATCAACACTGAGATTGATAAGTATATGGCAGTGACTAAAGAAGATATCCAACGAGTAGCAAAGGAATATCTAAATAAAGATAATCGCGTGGTACTCCACTATCTTCCAAAAGCAGACTAATCATGAAAAATATTTTTAGGAACAACCATTCCAACCTTAAAAAAGCGAATATGAAATTGCTATTGAAAATTGTATTTATTATCCTCCTAACACCAACTTTGGCTTTAGCACAGGTTGACAGGAGTGTGATGCCTGAGGCAGGACCTGCTCCTGAGATTCAAATTGGTAAACCTGCCACTTTTACCATGAAAAATGGTATCAAGGTATTTGTGGTTGAAAATAATAAGTTACCCCGAGTAGCCATATCTATGGTACTTGATCGTGATCCAATTCAGGAAGGGGATAAAGCTGGTTTTGTATCGGCTGCTGGTGAAATGATGAAAAGAGGAACGAAAAACAAAACAAAAGAGCAATTAGATGAGGCAATCGATTTTCTCGGTGCTAATTTATCGACCTCAGCCTCTTCAGTCTTTGCTTCCTCTCTTTCAAGAAATATTGATGAAATCGTAGCATTGATGGCTGAGGTTGTTCTGCAGCCGTCATTCCCAGAAGAAGAGTTGAAAAAGATAAAATCACAATCAAAATCTGGATTAGCGGCTAATAGAAATAGTCCTGAATATATTTCAAGTGTTTTGACCAACAATTTGATCTATGGTAAAAACCATCCTTATGCAGAGGCGGAGACTGAAGCTACCATCGATAACTATACCATAGAGGATATCAAAAACTACTACAATACTTACTGGAAGCCTAATATTGCTTATGTAGCGATTGTAGGAGATATCACAGTAGATCAGGCCAAAAAATTGATGGAGAAGAATTTTGGGAAGTGGAAAAAGGCGGATGTACCTAAAAAGGAATATGATTTCCCTGCAAAGCCTGAAAACGCATTTGTTGGTTTATATGACCGATCAGAGTCTGTACAATCAAATGTAACCGTTGCGCATGTCTTAGATCTACCCACTGGATCTGACGACGTTATTGCTGTGAGAATTTTGAATCAAATTTTAGGTGGTGGAGGATCAGGCCGCTTATTTTTAAATTTGAGAGAAGATAAAGGCTGGACTTATGGTTCATATTCTACCATGAGTGACAGCCGCATTGTAGGATCATTTAATGCAAGTGCTCAAGTTAGAAATGAGGTGACCGATAGCGCGGTTGTAGAAATATTGAAAGAGATGAAAAGGATTCAAGAGGAGCCAGTTGATGAAGAAGAATTACAACTCGTGAAAAACTCGATTTTTGGGAGTTTTGCACGCTCTATGGAAAACCCTCAAACCATTGCTTCTTATGCCATTAATACTGCCAGATATGACTTGCCAGAAGATTACTATAATACTTATCTTCAAAGGGTTGATGATATCACGCGTGAAGATATTCAAGCGATTGCTCAAAAATATTTAAACCCAGATCAAGCTGTGATTACTGTTGTAGGGAAAGGGAGAGATATTGCTGGTCCTTTATCAAATGTTGCACCCGTTCGCTATTTTGATATTGACGGCAATGAGTATGAGCCAGAGGAAGGTGATGATCTAGGCGACATAACTGCGGAGCAGGTAATTGAAAACTATCTCGAAGCTCTTGGAGGTCGTGACCTAATAGAGAATTTAAAAAGCTCTAAAATTAAAAGTAGCGCTACCATTCAAGGCATGCCTGTTGAAATGATAGAGTGGAGAATGGCACCGATGAATTTCAAAATGGAACTTAGTGTGATGGGCAATGTGATGAACAAGCAAACTTTTAATGGTGATAGACTTGTTATCGAAGCACAGGGTCAAACGATAGAGGGTGGTGAAGTTGAAATCGCTCAAGCTAAAGGACAAGCGAAGCTTTTTCCTGAAGTTGACTACATCAATAATGATGACTATCAACTTAAACTAGTAGGCACAGAGGGTATCAAAAATAAAAAGGCTTACGAAATAGAGGTGACAAAAGGTGATGAAAGCTTCTCTGTTTATTTTGATACTACAAGTGGATTGAAAGTTAGAGAATCTAGAGTAATGGATACACCTCAAGGCAAAATAAACCTAAAAGTAGATTTTGGAAAATATGAAGAGGTATCAGGTATTCTTGTTCCTCACTACAAAACCTTACCACTGGGTACTATGGATGTTGATCTTAATGTAGAAGAAGTCCAAATCAATGCTGATTTTACTGAGGACACTTTTCAAATCAAATAGGATTTTTCAGCTCAATTTAAAAAATCAAAAAAGGCACTATTTTAATAATAGTGCCTTTTTTTGTTTATTAGAATGGATTTTTTAAAGATTATACTTTACTCTTTTCCCGTAAAAATTTTGGTTGATTAAAAGATCCCACCAAGGCCTACAAAGAAGGTTCTACCCTCACCAGGTAACAATCCAGGACCTGGGTAACCACCTGCTCTACGTGTTGCATAGTCCGTGTCAAAAACATTATTAGCACCGAAACGAAGATTATACTTTTTGCTAAATGCGTAAGTAAATGCGATATCTACCAAATTGTATCCATCTATTTTACCGTTTGTAGCGTTTGCGTTAGGGATTACAGTATTATTTGCATCCGTAAAAACCGAACCGATACTACTTACTTGTGTAGTAGCTGAAAAGGTTTTGTAAGCATAGGTGAGTCCAAAGCGATGGATAAACTCAGGTGCGTTTTCCACTCGGTTGCCTGTAAAGTCTAATTCAGGATTGGTAAGAGCTGCAGGATTATTCCAGCTTGTGTAGGTGGCATCTATGAATGCTGTTGAGGCAAAAAGGTTGATATTACCGAATCGAGGATTCATTTTTAAAGCTTTTAGTGGCTCGAACTCAATTAAGCTTTCAAATCCTTGGCTAATAGAGCTACCTACGTTTGTTCTGAAAGGTAAGCCTCTATCATCAGTGATCACACCAATACGATTACCGTAATTCATGTAAAAGTAGCCTAAGTCAAAATTGATATAATTTTTAAAGCTTCCTCTATATCCGAGGTCAAAGTTAAAGCCAGTTTGATCATTTAAGTTAGCATCTACATCTTCTAGCGTAGCTACAGGAGTGAGCTCTGCCATGGTAACTGGTCTAAAGGCCTGAGAATAATTTGCATAAATATTGGTGGTTTCAGAAGTTTTAAACTCAACACCTGTACCAAAGAGGAAAAAACCACGATCAAGGTTTCTGTCTGTGACAGGATTATTTACACCAAAAGCTCCATCAAGTCTATTCTGAATTACTTCATATCTTACCCCAGGTGTGATAGATAGTCTATCGGTAACTTTGAATAAGTTCTCTGCAAATACGGCATAGTTGTAAGTGAAAAAGTCTAAGTCTCTTGCAAACTCTTGTCCATTTTCTTGCATTCTCGCAATGCTAAAATCCATGGTGCGTCCAGTGGTGCCAATACCTCCTTGCTGACGAAGTGTATTGCCTACATATGCTCTCATACCGACTGATAGTGCACTTTCATTATTTAGGAGATCATAGCGGTGCAATACCCTAGCTTCTGTACCTGCATTTCGATAAAAGTCACGATCTACTTGCCGGTTGGCAAAATCATTTGTTAGTGGGTTGATTACATCCTCTACATTGGGACCAGCTAGAAAGCCAACACTACTTCTCTCGGCCAAGACGCCAAAAGTACGAATGTTTAGATCGGTGCGATCATTAATTGCATAATCGAGTGTTAGAGACCCTACATTCCAAGGTGTGCTAAACCAATTTCTTTCTCTATTGGACTGCCTTGCATTATCTCTGAACATTTCGTCGCTAAGACCTCCAGCCTGTTGCTTTTCATAGCTCATTGAGGTAAAGTCAAAGCTAAGCTTCAATCTATCAGAAAAGGCATAATTTAAGTTGATATAACCAGTATTAACCTGGAAACGACTATTGTCTCTCCATCCATCTGCAGATCGGGTGTGATAAAACGCATAGTATGAAAACTTTCCTTTGGTTCCGCCAATCGCATTGAATGAATTAAATAGACCATATGAACCTGCAGTTTGCTGCGTTTCTAGCATAAATTCTCGATCCACAGGTGCTTCTTTAATTTTGAAGTTAAGAAGGCCGCCAAACTGAGGACCAAATTGTAAGGCCGATGATCCTCTTAGTAGCTCAATTGTCTCTACAGCCTCCATTGGAGGGGTATAATATGCCTCTGGGTAACCGAATACCTCACTGCTAATGTCATATCCATTTTGACGGACATTGAATTCCCAAGATCGATTGGGATTAAGCCCTCTCGTTGCAATACCTAACTGAATTCCTGTACCGTCATTTTCCCAAATATGTACTCCTGGTACTTTAGCAAATACTTGGCGTGGATTATTAATGCTCAAATCAGCATCTAAAGAACTGACTATGATCACTTCGTTTTTCTTTCCTGAGTATATGATCGGTCCATCAATGGGACCCTTCCTTTCGATAGTTTTTATGGCTCTTCTTGCTTCTACCGATACTTCCTGCATCTCAATAGTCCAGTCAGGGTCTGAGGGTTGTAGCGGTGGGGTATTTTGTGCATGAAGGATTGTTGAAACGAAGAAGCAAAGTAGCGGTAGTAAATGAGATAGCTTTGTTTTCATTGGAATAAATGATAATCTTTATTTGGATTTAGTATAAATAACATTAGGCATTTTACGAGAAACCGAAAAAAGGTTGACTTTTTCAGAAAAAAAATATTTAAGAAATTGATTATGGCTGTATTTCAGTAACTTATGGCTGGTAATGCTGTCAGAGTTACTTTATTTAAGCTTAGTAGAGCAGTACTTTATGAGCGTGTTTTATTCACAAATAGTGAAAAGTGCTAATATTTTGGTAAATTAAAAATTACAAATAGCCGACATCATTTTGTAGATAATGGTCGTAAATACTAGCAATACCCGCACGAATTCAGCTTATCAAACATGAAAATTTATAGTTGATAATCTTTCATACTACATGGAGATGACTCAATAAACAGCTAAGAAGACGAATATTGGTCAAATTTGTAGAGAGTATCAAAACTTAAAAAAACAATGACAGAACCTGAAAAGCATATCTATAAAACCGCCTTGATTGGTAATTGTAGTTATTTAGCACATGTAAATTTGAACACCAATATTGATTGGCTGTGTTGGCCAAGGTTTGATAGTGATTTTGTATTCGGTGGGATGTTAGATCATGAAAAAGGAGGGAAGTTTACTATTCAACCTGAAGGTGTTGATTTTAAATCTTCACAGTCTTATCTAGAGAATTCCAATGTCCTAGAAACCGTGGTTGATTCAGAAATTGGGAGCTACAAAATAATAGATTTTGCCCCTCGTTTTGAACAATACGAACGATATTTCAAGCCATTAATGTTAATCCGAAAGGTGATTCCGATAAGTGGTTCACCGACCCTTCGTGTTTGTTTAAAGGGAAGAAAGGACCGTGGAGCGGCAGCTTTAAAAGCTGTGCCTGGTTCTAATCATATTGCTTTTAAGGGAAAAGATCAGGAGGTACGTCTTACTACTACTGCTTCGCTAAGTCATATACTGAATGAACAACCTTTTGTGTTGAATGAGACTCACTATTTTGTGCTGACCTATGGTAGTGATTTTGATGCACCTTTAATTGATACCTGCGAGCACTTTTTACTACAAACCAATAAGTATTGGCGCAATTGGGTTAAAAGTACGGGGATTTCCGGTTTTCATCAACCGCATGTACTTCGCTCAGCTTTGGTATTGAAGATTCATCAATATGAAGATACAGGAGGTATAATTGCAGCTTCTACTACCAGCCTTCCTGAGTCACCAGGAGCAGGACGTAATTGGGACTATCGTTATTGTTGGATCCGCGATACCTATTATACCCTTAATGCTTTCAATAATATTGGGCATTTTGAAGAATCTCAAAAGTACTTCCAGTATATTGGTAATCTAACACTCACCAAAGAAGGTAGATATCAACCCTTATACAGTATAGTAGGCAATGCCCAGTTGATAGAGGAAAAATTAGACCTCAAAGGATATCTCGGCAATCAGCCAGTGCACTTTGGCAATGATGCTTATACACATATCCAAAATGATGTCTATGGACAGGTATTAGTAAGTTTATTGCCACTTTATGCCGATAAAAGAATTATAGAACAAGAAAAGGAACACTCTAAGCGTATTATTAACAATTTATTAGATAAAATCGACCTCACCATGGACGAGCCTGATGCGGGTCTTTGGGAGTTTCGTAACATTGCTCAAAAACATTGCTACACTTTTCTTTTTCACTGGGCGGGAGCTTGTTCTGCAATAAAGATTGCTGATCACCTCGAAGATCCAGCAATGAAAAAGCGAGCTGAAAAATTAAAACAACAGGCGATTGATAAAATCGAGGCTTGCTATTCACCTACTAAGAAAGCTTATACTCAAGCTATTGGCACAGAAAATATGGACGCCTCTACGCTTCAGCTCATCACTATGAATTATCTCGATCCTAATTCAGATAGAGCAAAAGATCATCTTAGAGCACTTGAAAAAGAACTAAAAACTGAGGAAGGACTTTTTTATAGATATCGACATGCAGATGATTTTGGGGAGCCAGAGACTACTTTCCTCATCTGTTCATTTTGGTATGTAGAGGCTTTGGCCTGTGTAGGGAGAGTAGATGAGGCAATTTTGCATTTTGAACAGCTAATTGGCTATGGTAATCATGTAAAGTTACTTAGTGAAGATGTAGATGCCCAAACAGGCAGTCAATGGGGGAATTTTCCCCAGGCTTACAGTCATGTAGGCCTGATGAATGCTGCTTTTAGGATTTCTAGAAAACTTGATCAACCTAATTTTTTGTAGTTATTGTTAAAAATATAGGTACTTTGAATGCCTAATTCATTAAATTGCAATATTATTAAGAACACAAAAATCTAATCATATGAAAACTACAAATTGCATCATCTTACTATCCCTTGTTTTCGGGTTTGGTCTTTTTATGGTGGGATGCGGATCTTCCGAAACTTCTGATCAAGAAAATACTACCTACAAAGTCGTTGAAATGGAAGAAACAGATGATGACTTTGATGAGCTACCAAGCAGTGGGTTTTTTGGTGCTGAATTTGACATTGCTAATGCTATTCCGTCAACTCAAGTGGTATCCACTTTAGCAGAGCAGGATTCGGCTCAGGTTAAGCTAGCCGGAAAAATTGAAAAAGTTTGTAAAATGAAAGGCTGCTGGATGACTATCGATATTGGTAAAGAAGAGCCAATGAGAGTACGCTTCAAGGACTATGAGTTTTTTGTGCCTAAAGATGCAGACGGGAAAGAGGTAGTATTTGAAGGTGTAGTAAGAAAGGAGTTTATTTCTAAAGAAATGCTACAACATTATGCAGAAGACGCGGGTAAAAGCAAAGAAGAAATTGAAGCGATTACTGCGGGTAAAGAGGAGTGGAGTTTTACAGCATCCGGTGTTTTCATCCCTGAGGAAGGAGAGGTTTAATTTTCTGATTGTGAGAAGTATTTTTACGATATTGTCAGTACTGGTTTTTCTGTCAATTGTATTTTTTGCTTGCAGTAAATCCAATGATAAGGAGGTGCCTCAAAATCAGGCTGGAGTAAGTTTCAAGCGGATGGACTTACTCATGAGGAGTGTTTTTGAAGATATGAGAGATTTAAAGCATGCACTTCAAGGTGATAGCCTTTCAAGTATTGATATGGAATTTGTAGCCAAGTACAAAAATTGGGATCATGCAAAGACTACCAATCCTAATCATAGAGACAAAGGCTTTGATGCTTATGCCGACTTCTGGGTGAAACGAATGGAGGAGATGCAGGTGGCACCAACACTCGATAATTATAAAGCTACTGTAAACTCATGTATACAGTGTCATCAGGCTTATTGCCCTGGCCCTTTGGTCAGGATCAAAAAACTAACCTTATAGCGGTCTGCCTTATAACGGTTTATATGTTAATTCAATAAAAGCTAACTCTTATTTTACGAGCTTAGCTTTTTTTATTGTCCCATCCTAAAAAACTTTACAGGTGTTTTGATAATCCTCACTTGATTTTACGATCGAATTTCAACCCGGATTATGCGTTAGGGTTTGTTATGAGAGCTAAAAAAACAAGAAAATTAAGTATTTAACGACTAAGGCATAGCACCGCTATGGTGAAGGCGTTAAATGCAGCGAAGCGTTTGATTTTGAAGTATTTTTAGCTCGGAATAGAAATTCTAATGCATATTCCGGCTTAAAGCTCATCAACAAATTCGACAAAAAATTAAACCGATTTTCTGTTTGGAAAAACAACTCATGAAGCTTCTTGATCTTAAAGGTATCCTATATTTAGGGCATGCTTAAAAACAGATGTATTGTTGATAAATAATTCATAAAGTCTATACTTTATGAATTTGAGTGCTGGGATTTTAATCAAAAATAGTGAAAATGCCTGCACAAAAATGTCTTAGATCGACATTTTGTAGCTTAGTCCCAAGCATTATCGTAAATCGTAAGTTGTATTCATTTGAAAAAAGATTAGAAGCTTAAAATAAGCTTCTTGAAATATATCATTTTTTCCATCAAATAAGGCAAGCGAAGTTTGTGCCGCCTGGAATATCTAGTACTTGGGACTTTTTAAGCAAGCTATATTTATAGAAAAAAGGTCTAAGCATCGAGACTGAGATCGGTCGCATGTAAATCTATTTTTAGTTTTTGCCTATATCATCATTAATTTTTTCATCTCCTGATATCTAATCTGGCTTGCTTATGAGCCAAAGGTTTTTTTTAAGTAACCCCTAATTTAATTGAGCCCTTATTTTCCTTCAATAACTAGTATTTTTCCTTGACCCATTGTTTTTATGTTTTGTATCAAGAGGTGAATGGATACTTTTGGGTAATAACTTAAGTATTTATAAACATAACTTTAAGACTATGAACAAAGAATTAGTATTTTTGAGGTCATTGGCAGTCGCCATCGCTCTTGGTGTTTGTGTGACTTTTGCAACAGCTTTTAAAAACCAAAGTAACCAAAGATTCGGCGAAATTGATGTCGAAAGAATCAATATTATTGAAAAGGATGGTACAATTAAAATGATCATCACAAATGTTGAGAGCTTTCCTACTGGCAAAGAAACTATCAATGGTAGGCCTACCAACGAAGGTCGAAAAAAACGCTCAGGAATGCTTTTTTTCAATGAGGATGGGATTGAGTGTGGAGGATTTATTTATGACGGCACAAAAAATTCAAATGGCCATAGTGCTGGACTTTCACTCACTTACGACCAGTATGATGGCGATCAGGTGATGCAATTGATTGTGCAAGATGAAAAAGTTGGAGATAATCGGTTTGTTAGTAGTGGCTTGATGTTCAATGACAGGCCCTCTCGAGAATCTCAAATCAGAACAGGGGAAATCATGAAGGAACTCAATGTGCTTCGCAAGAATGACCCTAAGTTGGCGCAAGAAAAATATGAAATGTATGCTGAAGAAGGCTTGATTGGCGGTGCTCCCCGCGTGATGTTAGGGAAATCAAGAAGCGAAAGCAATGGATTATTTTTGTTTGATGATAAAGGTGTACCTCGATCTATGTTTTATATAGATAAGGAGAATAATGCCAAGCTTGATTTTTATGATGACCAAGGAAATGTGATTGCTTCTTTTCCTGATAATTAATAATTATAAAGCAATTCTATTATACAAAAACAGGCCTGCTTCAAAACAGGCCTGTTTTGCATAAATTCTCATCGAATTTCAAAATGAAAAACTTGCTAAAAAGAATATACCGTAACCGATTCTTTATACTGTTCATTATGCTTTTTGCCTATGTACAATCAATTTACATTAGGTTATCTATTTGGGAGAAAGTTAATATTTACATTTTTACTCCGGAGGCAATCTTCGCTTCCCTGTTTCAGTCTGGGCTTTTGTTTTTGATTATTATAACATTACTGAAGCGGAGCCAACTTTCTGATGTTTTCAGTACAAGCGAAATTCTAAAATTATTTGGCCTGTCGCTTATTTTATATCTAGTAGCAATGAAGATTAGTGGGTTACTCATTTCTTTTGCATTCGGTACAATAGAGCGTAATTTCAATCAAACAACTTTTCTATTTTCTTTACTCTCAGAATTTTTGGATGGCCTGATCTATGGTAGCTTTTTTCTTGGCTATTACTTTTATCATAAAAATAAAAGGCATCAAAATAGAATATTTGATTATCATAAAGCTCTTTCAGAAATGAGGATTCATCAGTTGAAATCTCAACTCAATCCGCATTTTTTATTCAATAACTTGAATGTACTAGATCAACTGATTGAAGAAGACAAAGATAAAGCTTCTAATTTTTTGAATGAGTTTGCTGAAATCTATCGGTATGTATTACAATCTTCAGAAAAGAAAATAATTAGTCTGAACGAGGAGTTAGATTTTGCGCAACAATACATAAGGCTCATACAGCATAAATTCGGGAAAGCTTACCAAATGAAAGTTGAGGGTAGAAATAATACTGCATATATTGTACCGCTAACACTTCAGTTGCTTATCGAAAACGCTATTCAACATAACTTGGCAACAGAAGAAAACCCCGTTTTTATCAATATAGTTGTATCAGACAACATTCGTGTCGTAAATAACACCAACCTTAAAAAAAATAGTAAATTAACGAATGGAAGAGCATTAATTAACTTAAAAGAGCAATATAAATTATTAACCCAAAGCCCCATTCAAGTTCAACAATCACAGGATTTTTTTTCGGTTATTATTCCTAATATTAATGTATCACTAAGATGATCAAAGTGCTTATTTTGGAGGATGAAATCCCCGCAAAAAAGAAACTAAATAGATTTCTATCAGAGCTGGATACTCCCACGAGTGTGGTAGCCGAAATTGATACAGTCACAGCGGGTATATCGTTTTTAAAACAGCATTCTGTTGATTTGATAATTTCAGATATAGAGCTTTTAGATGGAAATTCCTTTGAAATTTATAGTCAAGTACCTCTGCATTGCCCAATTATTTTTACAACCGCTTATGATCAGTTTTGGATGAATGCTTTCGAAAATAATGGTGTAGATTATTTATTAAAACCTTTTTCACGAGAACGGTTTCAAAAGTCTTGGGATAAGTTTTTAATGCTTAGAAAATCCTCCGCACAAGATTTAAACGTAATTCTTGATCTTGCTAAGGTTTTAAATGAAAAATATGCAGAAAGCCAATACAAGAATCGATTTATCGTGAGCCTTCGGCATGAAATGTATTTTTTAGAAACTCAAGATATTATCTTTTTTGAAGCTAATGAAGGAGTGATTTTTGCCTTTGACAACAAACAAAAGAGACATCTTCTTACAGAATCTTCCTTGAAAAATATAGAGAATCAGCTTAACCCTAATAACTTTTTTAGAATTAACCGAAGTGAAATAATCAGTAAAGCCCATATTGAAAAAATAGAGCGCTATGATAAGAATAGTCTAGCTCTAAAATTAAAGGGCCATCCAGACTACTTAAAGACTAGTCAAAGTAAAACAGCACTTTTCCGCGAATGGATCGAACAATAATAGCCATTTCATAAGTGAACTGTATTCTACCAATTTTTCTGGAATTAACTCGTATTAAAAGGCGGATTGTAAAATTTGAATATGTACCAAATCATACAAATGAGCTCGCATCACTAGCGTTTTCCTTTCTTAAAGTTTCTTTGTGATTCGTGTGAACTTTAGGCCGTAAGTTATTCTCTCAACTTATTGTGGATTTAAACCGGGTAATAAGATGAGTGATCAGTTTTTTAAATGTTTATCGCACCGATTTAGAGGGTGAATTACAGCTTAGAACCTAATGAAATAATTGCTGCGCTCTATTAACCTTGTAAAAATCAAGCGAAACTTGTTCCTACCTGAATTTATAGTAATTGAGCTTTTTAGAGCAAGTACTCATTTATCCTATTGCCGAAATATCTTTTTAGCAATCGCTTTAGCTACTCTTTCACCATCCATGGCAGCAGAGATGATCCCCCCCGCATAGCCCGCGCCTTCACCACATGGGTAGAATCCTTTCAGCTGTGGATGCTCTAAACTTTTACTATCTCTAGGTATGCTGATAGGACTAGATGTTCTACTTTCTACAGCTACTATCTGTGCCTCATCGGTTACATAGCCCTTCATTTTCTTACCAAACTGCTTAAATCCCTGTTTTAGTCTGGCTCCGATAAATTTAGGAAGTACTTCATGCATATCACAAGAGCTAAGCCCTGGCTGATATGATGTATCGTTTAGATGGTTGGATACTTTATGATTCAAAAAGTCGGTAAGTAATTGTGCGGGTGCTGCCTGAGTACCTCCCCCCATAGCAAATACACGCTGTTCAACTTCTTGTTGAAAGCGCAATCCTGCCATTACTCCCGCTTTATGCCAAGCCTTAAGGTCTTCTGCTTCTACGGCAACTACAATACCGCTATTTGAATATTTACTATTTCTACGCGATGGACTCATACCATTGACCACAATCTCACCAGGTGCTGTAGCCGCTGGAACAATGAAGCCACCTGGGCACATGCAAAAACAAACCACGCCTCTCTTTTCTTTACCCACATAGCTTTGGCTTACCAAAGAGTAAGCAGCGGGAGGTAGGTATTCTCCTCTAGATTCTTGCTTATATTGAAGCTGATCAATCAAACTTTGTTGATGCTCTATTCTTACTCCTAGAGCGAAAGGTTTGAAATCAATGGCTATTTTTTTCTCATACAGCAACTCAAAGATGTCTCGTGCTGAATGTCCTGTCGCTAAGATCACATCTGATGCCATCCTTTTTGTACCGTCGGTGAATTGCACGCCTTTGATCTTTCCGCTGTCAGTGATGAAATCGGTTACCTTTGTATCAAAATGAATTTCACCACCTGATTGTAGAATGCTTTCTCGCATTGCTGCGATGATTTTCGGTAACTTGTTCGTACCTATATGTGGATGCGCCTCATAGAGTATATCTTCCGCCGCACCATGAGCTACAAAAATTTCGAGTATCCTATTTATATCGCCTCTTTTGGTAGATCGAGTATATAGCTTGCCATCGGAATAAGTGCCTGCGCCACCTTCGCCAAAACAGTAATTAGACTCTGGATTTACCACATGATCTTTATTGATCGCAGCAAGGTCTCTACGCCGTGCCCTCACGTCTTTTCCTCTCTCTATGATTACAGGCTTTATGCCTAAATCGATCAGTTGCAAAGCGGCAAACAGACCTGCAGGGCCCATGCCGACTATTATCACCTCATGTGCGTTTGCCACCGAGTGCTGAGGCAGTTGATAGTCTAGTAGAGGTGGAGCAGTAGTTTTTTCGTACACCTCAGCTTGTATATGCACCTTTATATTGCTAGTACGTGCATCGATCGAGCGTTTCTTCACCCTGCCTATAAATGCTGAGGAGTCAGCGACGGATACACCAGCTTTTTTTAGTACCAAGTGCTGTAATTTCTCCTCATCGTAACCGATAGCGGGCTTCACACTTAGTTTAATTTCTTTTACCATGTTTTCGTGCTCAGGCCTTTGATGGTAGGGTGAGCTTCTTGTGTCCTCATCCCACGCAAAAAAAGCAATTCAATAATGTGCAAATATAAGACCTTTACTGTTGCTTTCAATATAGAAGCCTTTTCCATATCCGTTTTAGTTATAGAGTGAGGCTACATTGGAAAAAAGCGGTATTTAGATTATTTTTGTTTTTTGTGGGATGAGAACCCAGCCGAGTCCTTCTAAAAATTAAGCCCGCAATGGTAAGGGAGGTACACTGGGATTGTTGTTAAGAATTGCTAAAAAGTTGATGTTTCAAGAAAAGATTAGTAAAGAAGAAGTTAGGGAGCTGCCAATCATACGATTTGAAGGGCCTATTGATGTGATTGATCATCCTGCGAAAGCCATAGAAGTAATCAGAAAAGAGATACTGCAACATCGATTTTTGGGCTTTGATACTGAGACAAGGCCAAGCTTTCGAAAGGGCAACTCTTATGCCTTGTCGCTCGTGCAAATTTCGAGCTTAGATAAAAGTTGGCTTTTTCGTGTTAAAAAGTGTGGATGGCCTGGGGCTTTAATCCAGTTGATGGAATCAAGTGCCCACCTAAAAATTGGGGTGAGTCTCCGAGATGACCTAAAGGAGGTGCGTCAGTCTAGCAGGTCTCAGCCTAAAGGCTTTATCGATATGAACGATATCGCAGCCGAACTTTCAATACAAAACCAAGGGGCACGCAATTTATCAGGTATCTTCTTAGGATATAGAATATCAAAAAGCCAACAGACTACCAACTGGGATCGTGAACAGCTCACTGAGCCTCAATTGAGGTATGCCGCTACCGATGCTTGGATTTGTTTGAAGATGTTTGATACATTAATGAACAAAGGATATGTGGCAGATCCGGAAGATTTTATGCTCTAATGCAACTAAAAATAGATTTTGGTGTTTGTATATGAGTGTTTATCTAATCTAAATAAATAGAATTTTAAAAAATTATCCAGAACGAATCATTGACAAACCTTAAAATGGAGTTAAATAAAGAAAATGTCCTGAAAGCCCTTTCTAATGTCCAAGATCCCGATCTTAAAAAAGATTTGGTTACTCTAGGCATGATTGAAAACGTATCAATTGAAGACAATCAGCTTTCTTTTACGGTGGTACTCACCACACCAGCATGCCCACTGAAGGAGTTGATCAAGCAAGATTGTCTAAAGGCGATAGAAACAGCTTTTGGTACAGATTTGAAAGTATTTATTGAGATGACGTCCAATGTGACAAGTGCTCGTGTGTCTAATACCCCAATTCTGCCAGGGGTTAAAAATATTATAGCGGTAGCCAGTGGTAAAGGTGGTGTAGGAAAGTCTACGGTGAGCGCCAATTTGGCCGTAGCGCTATCCAAAACGGGTGCTAAAGTAGGTTTGGTGGATGCCGATATTTTTGGACCTTCCGTACCAACTATGTTCAACTGTGAAATGGAACAGCCTCAAGTGACTCAAAAAGACGGAAAGAATTTTATCATTCCACTCGAACAATATGGTATTAAGCTGATGTCTATAGGTTTCCTTGCACCGTCCGAAGATGCAGTAGTATGGAGAGGCCCAATGGCTAGCTCAGCTTTAAGACAATTTTTGAGTGATACAGATTGGGGCGATTTGGATTATTTGATCATCGATCTACCTCCAGGCACCAGTGATATTCACCTAACATTAGTACAAACTATACCTGTTACAGGAGCACTGATTGTTACCACGCCTCAAAAGGTAGCATTAGCAGATGCTCAAAAAGCTGTTGCAATGTTTCAACAAAAACAAATTAATGTACCTATATTGGGAGTTGTTGAAAATATGGCTTATTTCACGCCAGAAGAATTACCTGACAATAAGTATTATCTTTTTGGTAAAGATGGAGGCCAGCAATTAGCGACTAGATACGATATTCCTTTGTTAGCACAGATACCAATTGTACAGTCAATTCGTGAAAGTGGTGACAGTGGCTATCCTGCAGCAATGAAAGATGACACAATAGTAGCGGGTTCTTTTAAAGCCTTAGCGGAAAATATGGCCAGAGGTGTGGCAATAAGAAATGCTAATCTCGATAAGACAAAGAAAGTAGAAATTAAAACATAGAGAGATGGAGAATAGCTCATTATTCGATCAGGTAAATCAAGCGCTAGATAACATCCGACCTTATCTTAAAACAGATGGTGGTGATGTGAAATTACTTGAAGTGAGTGGCGATAAAGTTGAGGTAGAATTTTTAGGTGCCTGCGGTGTTTGCCCTATGTCTACCATGACCTTCAAGGCGGGTATAGAAGAAGCTATTAAAAAGGCAGTACCTGAAATAAAAGAGGTAAGGGCTGTAAATCTCACTGATCCTGACGATCCGAATGCCAATTTGCCTAACATGGCCTAAAATAGTTTTTAACAGTCTTATGATTTCCAATAAAACATGAAAATCATAAGATTTTACATAGTAATATAAATCAGAAGGGCACATTCTAATCAATTGTGCTCTTTTTTTAGTTATAGGTTTATCGTCATTTTTTTATTATCCCTCGATGTTTAGTCTTAATAAACCGTCGATAATTAATACTTGTCCAAAATAGTCTATAGCGTGATTTAAAGAAATAATTCCTACCTTGTTGGCGATTATTATTAAATTGAGCGCAATGTTTAACTGGCTTAGTTTATACTCACTTAAGGGGTTATTCTATTTAGATTACTGATAAGTAAATTTGAAATGAATGATAATAGGTAAGTCACCTCGATATAAGGAGGTATTTTTTTGATTAAGCTTTGTTTTGACACATAATTAATGAAACAGTCGATAGTTTTATTCTTGTTTTTTTGGTTAATACTGGGATTTGACCTTGAGGCACAGAGCCATAAACATAGATATTACCAGCATCATCTTCACGAGCATGATGAAAAATGTGGTACCCATATTCTGCAGGAGTTACAAAGTCAGGATTTTGACTTGGAAACTACGCAGTTTGAAGATTGGCTTCAAGGTCAAAAAGAAATCGCAAGGTTTCAAAACGAGGAAGAGGTCTTTATCCTTCCAGTAGTAGTACATATTGTGCATAATGGCGAAGATGAAGGTATAGGTACAAATATTCCTATGGAGCAAATCGAGTCCCAAATTCGTATCCTTAATGAGGACTTTCGACGTACGAATGCTGACACAGCCCAGACGCAAAATATTTTTAGAGATGTAGCTGCTGACATTAAAATTTCTTTTCAATTAGCAAAAAGAGATCCCAATGGCCTTCCAACCGATGGGGTCACACGAACACAAGGTACCCGTACTTCCTATCGGCTTTCAGATAATTCTGAACTCAAAGCTATAGCTTATTGGCCATCAGATCAATACATTAATATTTGGGTGGCGCCGCTAGCGGGTAACCTTCTTGGATGGGCTCAATTTCCAGTTTCTACCTTGCCCGGACTAAGTCCCGCCTCTTCCAATCCGCTTACTGATGGCATTGTAGTAAGGTCAACTTTCTTTGGCGATACAGGTAATGTAAATTCAAATAGTTTAGGTAGAACAGCAACCCACGAAATGGGACACTATCTTGGACTTCGTCACGTGTGGGGTGATGGAGGTTGTAATGCAACAGATTTTTGTGATGATACTCCTTTTCAGCAGTCACCAACTGCAGGCTGCCCTACTTCTCAAGAATCATGCGACTCTCCCGATATGTTTCAAAATTATATGGATTATTCTACGGATGTTTGCATGAATATATTTACTCTTTGCCAGAGGACACGCATGCGAACTGTACTGATGAATAGCCCTAGACGAACCTCTTTGATCAATTCGCCAGCGCTTAATGCTCCCGATCCAATTGCCAATGACCTCGGTATTAACAAAGTTGTTTCACCCGGGAATTTAGTTTGTGAAGATGTAATTATTCCTCAAATCGAACTTATTAACTTTGGTAGTAATGAAATCACTCAGGCCAGCATTGAACTTAGACTCCAAGATCAATTGATTCAAGTTTTTCAACTTACCGAACCCCTAGAAAGCTTCCAATCTACGATTATTGATTTTGATCCTATTGATATTGATCCCTTAAATTCTAATTTGTTAGCATTTGAAATTGTAAGTACTAACAATGCCCCCGATGCCAATCAGGAAAATACCTTTATTACCAAAGTTACAGATGTCGCTGTAAGAGAAGATCTACCCATAAGTGCTGATTTTAGAGGTTTTCCAGATAACTGGCGCGTTAGCAATGTAGATGAAAGTATCACCTGGGCGCTAACCCAGGCACCTTTTTTAAATAATTCGGATCCTGCAATTTTCATGAACCTTTTCGATTATGAAAGTGGTATTGGCACCCGTGATCGACTCATTAGCTCCGTATTTGACTTGTCTGATTTTGTAGATGCAAAACTGATATTTAGGTATGCTTATGCTAATTTTCCAGCACCCAATGCCAACGATGAATTTATCGTGAGCTTCCAAGAAAATTGTGGAGAGACCATTGATTTTGAAAACACTTTGTTTGCAGCAGCTGGCGCAAATTTAGCAACGGCACCACCTACAGAGGAGCCTTTCATTCCCGAAGGAAGTAAAGATTGGAACTGGATAGAGATTGACTTAAGCGAACAATTGGGCATGTCGGATCTGGTCATTGTCTTTGAAACGATTAATTCTTGGGGTAATAATCTTTATCTCGCTGATGTTTCTATTACGGGTACACGACTTTCTGACAATAAGATCCAAATTCTCGATATTATACATCCTCAAGAAATTGTTTGCGAAAATCAACTCAATCCACAAGTTGAGATAAGGAATTTATCTTTTGATACTCTCAATACGCTAGAAGGTGAAGTGCTACTCGATGGAGTACTCCTTAGTAGTTTCAGGCTCAATGATCTTGCTATTTCAAGTCTTGAATCATTAAGACTATTATTGGATACTTTCGAATTGAGTAATAGCGGAAGTTATGAAATTGAAATTGTATTTACCAATGTTGAGGGGAGCCCAAGTATAAGCAGAAGGTTTAATTTCGAAGATCAAGTAATTCAACCACCTCTTCGTGCACTTGGAATTGGACAAAACACCGGTAACTGGTCGATTATAAATCAAGATGACGACTTTGGTTTTAGAAGTGATATTTGGGAAACGGAAGCTAGAACTCAAAATATTTTAAGAGCCAATGCTTTTTCCTCCTTGAGTAGGTCAGCAAGAACAACCTACTATTCTCCACCTATAGATTTGAGTGGTCAAAGAGAGGAGATTTTCCTTACAATGAGTTACTCTTACAGGAGATCGGCAAATGCCACCGATGAGTTTTATATTGCAATCTCTGAAGATTGTGGAAAAAGTTTTATTGATACAATTTCAATAGATCTCAATACTCCTCAGTTCACCAATGCCCCTTGGCGACCACAAACTGAAGACCAATGGAATACTCTTTTTTGGAGTCTTGAAGAGTATCAAGATGCATCTAACTTACTTTTAGCTTTTAGTTTTGTCAGCAATTTTGGTAATGATTTCTATCTAAAAGATATACAAATTAATACTACACGAGTACCTAATCAAGCGCGTCCAGAGCTTAATAACTTTACTATTTTTCCTAATCCAGCTAACGATCGTACACAGGTAAGAGTGGAGTGGGATGAGCCAAACGATGTTCTCATTGAGGTCTTCAATACGAAAGGTCAACAAATGCTGCAACAGCAATTGCCAAATTCACTAAATCAAACTTATGGTGTTAATCTATTGGGTGTGCCACCGGGTACTTATATTATGAGAATTACTAGTGGGGGTATACAAGCTAGAAAGCGATTTATAGTTAGATAGATCATAAACGCCTTATGATAAGTCCTTGGCACTATTTTCTGATCATTTTTTTTAGTTGCAGATCGAGGCTAATTCTGGTAGGAGTGTGTTTCATTGCTATAGTTCTCTACTTCACTCTTTTTTCTCGAAACGAGGATCTTTTGAACAATGATGATTATATCGCAATAGAAGATTTATTGGGTGTTCCTTATCTAACTGGTGGTTCGGATCCAATGCTTGGATTTGATTGTAGTGGGCTTATTAAGTATTTACATCCTCAGCATCCGTTAATTACAGGTTCAGCGGCTTCAATAAAAGAAAGTCTTCCCAGTACCTATTATTATCAATTAAAAAAGGGTGATTTAGTGTTTTTTATACTTAATAAGTCTCATATAGATCATGTAGCCATGGTAGTAGAAACGGCACCCAATTACACATTGATAATACACGCTACCAATGCTGGTGTAGTAAAAGATACTTTGGAGTCACCTTATTATTTAAATCGTAACGCGGGATTTGCTAAAATTCCTAATTTCATAAATATTGCAGAATAGATTCATGTAAATCTACAAGCTTGCAATCAAAATAATTGTTTTTTTAAGAAAAAATTTCTTAAATTATAGCTCTATATAGCATAAAAAAAGAAAATTTTGCAAACTGAAACTCAATATAGCTTCATGCAAAGTTTGATTGCCAATAATAAGTCATGGACATAGTAAGAACGAACATAATAAGACAACTGTCAAATAATAATTTAATAGGTATCAATTATTCTATGCTTTACTTATATTGCGACAAGATATTAATTCACATTAAATGAAATTTTAAAAAAATTCATGTTCACAGGCATCATAGAGAAAATCGGCAAAGTAAAAAGCCTTACCAAAAACAACGAAAACCTAGAAATAGAAGTTGAGAGCGATTTGTCTCCGGAATTGAAGGTAGATCAAAGCGTTTCTCATAATGGCGTTTGTCTTACGGTTGTAAAATTAAATGACACGTCGTACTTTGTAACGGCGATAGCTGAGACATTACGCAAAACCAATCTTGGATCACTTCAAATAGGAGATACGGTAAATTTAGAACGATGCATGCCTGCAAATGGACGCTTTGATGGACATATTGTTCAAGGGCATGTTGACCAATTAGCTCAGTGTAAAAAAAAGCTAGAGGAAGGGGGCAGCTGGTTATTTGATTTCGAGTTCGATTCGGGTCTCGGTAATATTACTGTGGAAAAGGGATCTATCTGCATCAATGGTGTAAGTCTTACTTGTTTTAATAGTAGTCCAGGGAAATTTTCAGTGGCTATTATTCCTTACACTTACGAGCATACCAACTTTTACCAGATTAATATCGGCGATTATGTCAATTTAGAGTTTGACATCGTCGGTAAGTACATTCAAGCAATAAGTAAAAATCAACTATAAACTAAAGAAATCTATGGTTCCTTTTAAGTGTTTAGTCGTAGATGATGATCCCGTTTCTCGTAGGGTAGTATCTCGATTTATAGAAAAGACTGATTTTCTCGTTTTGAAAGACGAATTAGACGATTCTATAGATGCATCTAATTATTTGTCTCGCAATGATATAGACATCATTTTCTTAGACATTCAAATGCCTGAAATGAATGGATTTGAGTTGTTGAGGACGCTAAAAGATGATTATGAAGTTATTTTAGTATCCAACTCTGATAATCATGCATCTGAAGCTTTTGAATCTGGAGTTACTGATTATATCGTAAAGCCCATTGATTACCCTCGTTTTCTTAAAGCGGTTAGTAAGGCTCGTTATCGTCTTATGAACAATGCACAGCTCAATGTTCTTCAAAACAACATTATGGTTCGTTCCGAAGGGAGATTAGTAAATGTCAAATACGATGATATTGAAATGGTGGAGGCAATGGCTGACTATGTGGTGATTTGGGTCAATAAAAAGAAGCTTATTGTACATAGCACCATGAAGGGAGTATTGAAAAAATTACCCGAACATATGTTTGCTAGGGTTCATAGGAGTCATATCGTCAATTTAAATAAGGTAGAATTTATAGATGATGGTAATGTGTTTTTTAATGATCGAGCCATTCCAATTGGAGCGTCCTATAAGCATGCCCTATACGACAAAATGAATATACTTTAATATAAAAAAGCCGCATCAAGCGGCTTTTTTTTAATTCTTTACAACATCAAGTTCTTCTTTTGGTATTTTAATGTTGGCTTCTGCCCACTGCTCTTCAAGAAGGTCTGCCCATGCACGCATATACAGCTCTACATGTTGTTTATTGTTCTTCTCTAGGTGGCGTTTATCTTTGGGTAGCCTTAATAGTATTTGGTCGTCAGAAAGCTTTTCTAAGTTCATAAGATCCTCTATTGATAAACCCGACTGTAACATTTCACTGATAATCATATCGATATGGAAACCACTTGTATCGCAGTACTCAGATACTTGCTCATTCCAATCACCATGCTTACGCATTGCAAAGGCATGTATTTCTGCCTTTGAATATTTCGTGAGCTCTTGGGCTAAATTACCACAATTACACGCTCCCATGTGTCCCCACTGATAAGGAGAGCCATTGGCTAAGTTATCAGCTGTTTTTCTTAATGCTTCTATTAATTTTAAACTTGCTCGTGCCATATTGTTATTGTTTCATCTTAAAATAGCATAACACCATTGAGCACAAATAGTTTTCAAATCCGCTGCTATTCAATTAAATTTGAGTAATTACATCAATGATGGTTTTAAATATGGCAAATGATCATTAAAAGACCAAAAATATTACCTTTAACCAAATTAATATGCTTAAAAAAGTGAAAGAAATGCTGATTGGATGCCTTGTCTTAACAGCTGTAGCATTTAGTGCTTGTGAAAGCCAAGAAGAAGAAAATAAGACTAAACCTTCGGTTTATCTCGACAGGATGAATCAAGATATTCATCCTGGAGATGATTTTTTTAGATTTGTTGCTGGCAAATGGCTCGATGAAACCGAAATTCCAAGCGCAGAGGGTCAGTGGGGAAGCTTCAATGAACTCAGAGATTACAATGATAGTGTATTACTACATGTACTCAATCGCGCCATTGAAACCAATCAATATGATGCCAATAGTGATCAAGCAAAGGCAGCTAAGCTTTTTGAGCAGGCTATGGACTCACTTCAGATTGAGCGAGATGGCACTCAACCACTAGCACCGTACATTGAAGAAATCAATAGCATTAGCAGTAAATCTGAAATTAGTCCATTAATTGCATTCCTGCACAAAAATGGTCTCGCAGGTGCATTTGGATTTTATGTAGGACAAGACCTAAAGGATAGTGAGGTATATATTGCTAACGTTTCTCAAGGTGGCATCGGCCTTCCTGATCGCGATTACTACACAAAAACTGATAGTGAAAGTCGAGCGCTTCAAGCTAATTACGTTGACCACATTGCTGCGATGCTTCACCTACTAGGAAATGAAAAGGACGATGCTAAAGCTGCAGCTAAGGCAATCATGAAGATTGAAACTAGATTTGCTCAAGCAAGCATGACGCGTACGGAGCGTAGAAATAGAGAAGCACAATATAACAAAAAGTCTATTACTGAACTTCAAAAGCTTACGCCTCAATTTGACTGGGCTGTTTATATTTCTGCCTTCGATATCAATGATTTAGATACCATTAATGTGGCTCAGCCTGATTTCTTCAAAGAATTCAACAAGATGATCAGCGACATATCCTTACAAGATTGGAAGCACTACTTTGAGTGGCACCTAGTCCGTTCTCTAGCACCCTATATGAGTCACGATTTTGTATTGGAAAACTTCGCTTTTTATGGCACTACCTTGAGTGGCACCGAGGAGATGAGGCCAAGATGGCAGCGTATGATTGCTTTAGTGAATGGAAGCTTAGGCGAGGCATTGGGCAGAATTTATGTTGAAGAGGTATTTCCTCCTGAGGCAAAAGAAAGCGCTAAAGAAATGGTAGATCTTATCTTAGAGGCATTCGGAGAGCGAATTCAAAACCTTGAATGGATGACCGAAGAGACCAAGGAGAAAGCGATGGAGAAGCTTTCTACCTTCAAGGTGAAAATTGGTTATCCTGATGAATGGAAAGATTACAGTGAAATAGTGCTCGAAGATCAATTCATTGGTAGCTTGATGAATGTCCGTAGATGGTCAAAAATGGAAAACATCAGAAAATTAGGCACTGAAGTAGATCCTAATGAGTGGTTTATGACTCCTCCTACAGTCAATGCTTACTTCAGCCCTTCTAAAAATGAGATAGTATTTCCTGCAGGAATCTTGCAACCACCTTTTTATGACTATCAAGCAGATGCAGCCGTCAATTTCGGCGGGATCGGTGCCGTAATAGGACATGAAATTAGCCATGGTTTCGATGATCAAGGTCGGAAGTTTGATGCATACGGCAACATGAATGATTGGTGGCAGGAAAAAGATGCCGAGCAGTTTGAGGCTGAAGCTGACAAGCTTGCCAAGCAATTTGATGAATTCACTGTATTTGATACTTTGTCAGTAAACGGACGCATGACATTAGGTGAAAATATCGCTGACTTAGCTGGGCTTGCTGTAGCGTTTGATGGTTTGCAAAAACACCTAGAAGCTGAAGGTCGTCCCGGTTTGATTGATGGTTTTACACCCGAACAGCGATTCTACATCAGCTGGGCGCAAGTGTGGACGATTAAGCACCGTCCTCAGACGCTTAAACAAAAACTTGTTACTGACGTGCATGCGCCAGGTGAGTTTAGAGTACTTGGGCCACTAAGTAATCTAGATGACTTCTACGAAGCTTTCGAGCTAACAAAAGAAAATAAGATGTATCGACCTGAAGAGGATCGTGTGCGCATGTGGTAGCATACTTTGTTCTCATTCCAATAAAATGAAAGCCATTGACTCTAGAAGTTAATGGCTTTTTTTGTGCTTGGAATGAGGGGGGGAAACAAGCCTTTTACCTTAACCCAGAATATGCACTAGAAACGCTATTTCGAGCGAAAACTGCTTCAAAATCAATCGATTCGCTGTATTTATCGCCTTCACCAAAGCGGTGCTATGCCTCAGTCGCTAAATACTTGGTTTTATTGCATTTTGTACTCTCATTACGAATCCTAATGCAGAACCCGGGTTAAAATGAAGTCCTTTATCGCTATAAGCTACCCATAATAAACCCATCACATAGAATAAGACTCATTAATTTTTGCTACCTTTGCGGGTTGAAAACTCAAAATAGCATGAATCATCTCAGAATCTAAATTTAAGATACTTGAGCCAATTCTGTACCTAACTTTATGAATATTACCGATCAAATCAACAAAAGGAAAACTTTTGGTATCATTTCTCACCCCGATGCAGGTAAAACCACGCTTACTGAAAAGCTATTGCTTTTTGGTGGAGCGATCAAAGAAGCTGGTGCGGTAAAATCCTCAAAAATTGACCGACATGCCACCTCTGACTTCATGGAAATTGAAAAGCAGAGGGGTATATCTGTTGCCACTTCTGTAATGGGATTTGAATATAACGGCAAGAAGATCAATTTATTAGATACCCCAGGTCACCAAGATTTCGCAGAGGACACTTATCGTACCCTTACAGCCGTTGATAGTGTGATCTTGGTAGTGGATTGTGTGAAAGGTGTTGAGATTCAAACAGAAAAGTTGATGGAAGTATGCCGCATGCGCAATACGCCAGTGATGGTATTCATTAACAAACTCGACCGTGAAGGGCGAGATCCTTATGATTTGCTAGATGAAATTGAGGAAAAACTGAATATCAAAGTGAGGCCTATGAGCTGGCCTATCGGCATGGGTAAAAGCTTCAAAGGAGTTTATAGCCTATATTCTGAGAGTTTAATCCTATTTAAAGGTAGCCAAACCAAACTTACTGGAGATACAGTAGAAATTAAAAACCTCGAAGATCCTCGACTAGAAAAAGAGATTGGAGAATTGCCAACGGCTCAGCTTCAAGAAGATGTAGAGTTAATAAGTGGAGGATACGACCCTTTTGATAGAGAAACTTATCTAAGCGGTGAGGTTGCTCCTGTATTTTTTGGCTCTGCAGTCAATAATTTTGGGGTAAAAGAATTATTAGATTGCTTTATTGATATAGCACCTCAACCAAGAGCTCGACAAACAGAGTTGAAAACCATAGAGCCATCTGAGAAAGATTTTAGCGGATTTGTATTTAAGATTCACGCTAATATGGACCCCAAACATAGAAATAGAATTGCTTTCTTGAGGGTGTGTTCGGGTAAATTTGAGCGTACACATCCCTATAAGCATCAAAGGATGAATAAAAACCTCAAGTTCTCCAATGCCACGGCTTTTATGGCTCAGGACAAGGAAATTATCGATGAGGCATGGCCGGGAGATATCGTTGGACTTTTTGATACAGGTAACTTAAAAATAGGGGATACGCTAGGAGTGAAAGATATTGGTAATTTTAAAGGGATCCCTAGCTTTTCCCCTGAAATTTTCAAGGAGGTGATCAATAAAGACGCCATGAAAACCAAGCAGCTCGATAAAGGACTTAAGCAATTGATGGATGAAGGAGTAGCGCAGCTTTTTACTTTCGAAATGGGTGCTAGGAGGGTAGTTGGTACAGTAGGTGCACTACAGTTTGAAGTAATTCAGCACCGCCTTAAACATGAGTACAATGCTACTTGCGATTTTGTGGGAACAAGTCTTTATAAAGCTTGTTGGATTTCTTCTAAGGATAAAAAGAAGCTCAACGAATTTATTGATAGCAAATATCGTCACATTGCTCAAGATAAAGATGGAAAGTGGGTGTTTATGGCTGAAACCAAATCATGGCTACAAATGGTGATGGATAACTATCCCGACATAGAATTTCACTTTACTTCAGAATTTTAATACAATTAACAAGTAGTCAGCACTAGTTTGGCATTGGTTATACAAAGAATGGCATATCAAGTTTAAAATTATTAAACTGATAAAGGCATTACGGATTAAATACTGGGATTAGTAATTAGGAAATCAAGAAATTAGTGTTTTCTATAAATCACCTTCTTTCTATTTACTATTCACCACACACTATTTCATAAAAACATGGAAAATCATTCACATACAGAAGGAGAATTTGAGCACTATCGCTTTGTCGCGGACAAAAAGCAGGAGATGGTGCGTATCGATAAGTTTTTGATGGATCGCCTCCCGAATACTTCGAGAACAAGGATACAGCAAACGATCAAAGAGGGGCAGATTCGTGTGAATGACGAGGAAGTTAAAACCAACTACAAAATAAGGCCTTCTGATGTAGTAACTGTAGTCATGAGTGAGCCACCTAGAGATACTGAGGTGTACCCTGAGGATATACCGCTCGACATTATCTACGAAGATGATGCGCTTTTAGTGGTCAATAAACCCGCAGGTATGGTGGTACATCCTGGCCATGAAAACTGGACAGGAACGCTTGTCAATGCGCTTACCCATCACTTCCAAAACCTTCCTACTATGCCTGATAACGAAGGAAGACCAGGGCTCGTGCATCGAATCGACAAAGATACTTCTGGCTTGCTTGTAGTAGCTAAAACAGAAATTGCTATGACTCACTTGGCGAAGCAGTTTTTCGATCATAGCATTGAACGTACTTATCGCGCACTGGTGTGGGGCGAGCCTAATCCAGCTGAGGGAACAATCGATGTGAATTTGGGAAGAAGTTTTAAAGATAGACGTCTTACCGATGTATTTCCTGATGGTGACTTTGGCAAGCGCGCCGTTACGCACTACCAAACTGAAGAAAGCATTCGCTATGTTTCGCTCATTAGCTGTAAGCTCGAAACTGGGCGTACCCATCAAATTAGAGCGCATATGAAGAGCATTGGCCATCCAATTTTTGCGGATGAAATGTATGGTGGTATGCAGATAAGAAAAGGAACGCTCTTTTCAAAATATAAATCGTTCGTGCAAAACACCTTCAAAGTAATGCCAAGGCAGGCTTTACACGCGTTTTCATTAGGCTTTATTCATCCCGTGAGTGGTGATAAGTTGTATTTTGAGCAGCCGCTCCCGGAAGAATTTGAGCTTGTACTTCAAAGATGGAGGGATTACGTCAATCATCATTGATACGATGAATCAGTTGGTGACCATGAATTAACTACCCCTTTGCAAGCAGCTAGCTGAAATGTGATGATCATAATGCTCTACCTTATTGGATAGTAGAAAAAATGTACTTTCCTGTCTTTAAAAAATGAATGGCATCAAGGTGAATTGTTTTTATCATTTTGACTATCCTATATTGAATTTTATGATGGACCTATGCTCTCCATTTTAACGTAAAAAGCATTTATAATGCTACCAACCTCTGTTTCCTCATTTCGCCTCTTAGTAAAGTCCGTAACCAAATAATATTGGACTTGATGTAATAAATCGCCTCCTCATTCCAACTAAAAAAGATAATACTACATTGCATGGCGGACTGTTAATGATGACATCATACGACCAATCATCATAATTTTGCTAGTAAGCCTGCGATTGTTGATTATCTTCACTTTGAATGATTGATAATCTAAATTTACAAACTATGTTAAGAAAAGGAATTTATACGATTTTTATTTTAATGTTGGGATGTTGGAGCGTGAAAGCGCAAGAGGCTACCCAAGCGTTTGACTATCTCGATATCTTTGAGTTACAGTATGTAAGCGACCCTCAAATCAGTCCTGACGGTAAGCAGATCGTCTATGTGCGAAATCAGTTTGACGTGATGACCGACCGCAAATACACCAACCTATGGTTGATGAGTGCTGATGGCAAAACGCACGAAGCGCTTAGTACCGGTAAAGTGAGTCACTTCAGTCCACGATGGTCACCTGATGGCAAGCGGCTAGCCTATCTTTCCGCGCGTGATGGTAAGGTGCAATTGATCGTAAGATGGATGGAGAGTGGTAATGAAAGTGCGATTACTAATATGGCTCAATCTCCTTCAGGCATCAAGTGGAGTCCTAATGGAAAATACATTGCCTTTACAGCCAATGTATCTGCAGGTAAAAAGCATAAAGTTGATTTGCCATCGCCACCCAAAGGTGCCGATTGGGCAAAAGGACCAGTAGTCATTGATCAGGCCAAATATAAAGCAGATGGTAATTTTGACTTCCTAGAGCCTTCTTTCAGGCATATCTTTATCGCATCAACAGCAGGCGGATCAGTGCGGCAAATTACGAGTGGCGACTATGATCATACCTTACCCGACTGGACGCCTGATAGCAAGCACCTCATTTATTCGGCCAATAGAACAGCAAGCGCCGATTTAGATCCTAATGATTCTCACATTTGGAAGCAGGCCATTACGAGCTCATCCCAACCTGAGCAACTTACCTCTGGCAGAGGTCCTAATCGCGCGCCTGTAGTCTCACCTGATGGCAGTCAAATCGTTTTCAATAGCTTTGAAGATCGGTTTGTAGGGTATCAGCTTTCTAGGGTGTTTGTGATGGATATCGATGGTAATAACCGAAGAGAGTTAGACCACGGGTTTGATCGTGATTTATCTTCCTTTGTATGGACTGCGGACGGTAAGCAGGTTTTTGCTCAGTATACGGATCAAGGAAGCGGAAAGCTAGCGGTAATTGACCTGAAGACAGGCAAAGCGGAAGAGATCACCAAAAATATTGGTGGCACTAGTTTCGGTAGGCCTTATATGGGTGGTGATTTGAGCATCAATGCTAAAGGCGAATATGCCTTTACACTTACGTCTACCGATAGACCAGCGGAGTTGGCAGTAGGCAATCGTCGCAACAAAGGCAAAGACATGCAACTGACTACGCTCAATGAAACTTTCCTCAGCTCAAGAAAATTAGGGAAAGTCGAAGAGATATGGTTTCCATCTTCTTTTGATGGCAAAGACATTCATGGATGGGTTGTCTACCCTCCTGATTTTGACGAAAGCAAGAAGTATCCTTTGATTTTGGAAATCCACGGTGGACCTCACTTGGCTTATGGACCTCATTTTACTGCAGAAATTCAGTTGATGGCCGCTAAAGGCTATGTTGTGCTTTATACTAATCCGCGCGGTAGCACCACCTATGGTGAGGAGTTTGGAGGGTACATCAACCAAAACTACCCGAGCGAAGATTATGATGACCTCATGTCTGGGGTAGATGCTGTGATAGAAAAGGGTGTTATTGATGAAGATCGCCTCTATATCACAGGCGGTAGCGGTGGTGGGGTGCTAACTGCATGGAGTATCGGTAAGACTGATCGCTTTGCAGCGGCAGTGGTGAGTAAGCCAGTGATCAATTGGTATAGTTTTGCACTCACCGCCGATGGCTATCCTTTTTATCAGAAATATTGGTTTGATAAGAAGCCGTGGGAGGATCCAATGCAGTATTTGGACCGTTCGCCGATTTCCCTCGTTGGCAATGTAACCACCCCGACCATGCTTGTGACGGGTGAGCAAGATTTTCGCACCCCTATGAGTGAGACTGAGCAGTATTATGGTGCGCTCAGGGTACAGGGTGTGGAGAGTATGATGGTGAGGATTCAGGGTGCTGGACATGGCATCACTACGCGTCCGAGCAATTTGTTTCGACACGTAGGATACATTCTCTCGTGGTTTGAAAAGTATCCTGGTGATCAGGGAAAGTAAACTCATTTGCTTGAATATAATTGTTTTTTTTGCGTGGGATGAGGGACTAATCTCATTCCACGCAAATCATATAAAAGAATAAGCCGCTTGCATGCGGCACAATTTAGAACAACTTTGATATGCACTTATGATCATTATTGAAAATGTAAAAGAGGGGCTGATCTCTATTCGGTCCAACAAGCTACGTACCTTCCTTACCGCACTAATAATAGCTATCGGTATCACGGCATTGGTCGGTATTTTGACGGCAATTGATGGTATTCAGGCGACCATCAATACCAATTTTGCAGGCTTGGGGGTCAATACATTTCAGATCAAAAATCAGGATGCTATTCAAGGTAGGCGTGTAGATGGTAAGATTGAAAAGGATAATCCACCTATTACGCTTAGAGAAGCGCAAGGATTTAGTCAGAAGTTCATTTATGAAGAGGTAGTATCGGTTAGTGGTACGATGAGCGGTAGTGTGGTTGCAAAACGCGGCTCCAAGGTGACCAATCCGAATACGAGAGTCGTAGCTGCAAATGAGCATTATTTGGAAGTGGAAAGTTTGGATTTGTCGATAGGGAGAAATTTTTCAGTGCAAGATCTGGCAATGGGCAATAAGGTAGTGGTGATAGGAGATGAGCTTAAAAGAACATTATTTGATGCCGAGGAAGAAGTGATTAATCGCACCATTAGGCTGTATGGTGATAACTACCGTGTAATCGGAGTGCTTGAAAAACAAGGTGGCATCGGTGGTGGAGGTAGTGTAGATCGGATTGCTTTGATTCCACTTCTCAACATCAAAAGAGCTAATACGCCTAACTTGAATATTGTTGTACAGGTGAGTGATCCATCGCAGTCGGAGCGACTGATGGGTGAGGCTACCCGCATTATGCGAGAGGTGCGTCGCGATGAGATGGGCGCCAAAGATTCATTTTTTATTAGCAAGAAAGAATCTGCGGCTGATCGACTCAATGAAATTACCGGCTATCTAAAAATTGGCGGTTTTTCAATCGGTTTTATTACGTTGTTGGGTGCTTCCATTGGTCTAATGAACATTATGTTAGTAAGCGTGACGGAGCGTACTCGCGAAATTGGCGTTCGTAAGGCTTTAGGTGCTACACCAAGTCTGATTAGACAGCAATTTCTTGTTGAGGCCATTGTGATCTGCCAGTTGGGTGGAATAGGAGGTATTTTGCTAGGTATCGGTATGGGTAATGCGGTATCTAACATTATTAATCCTGGTTCATTTGTAGTGCCTGTAGTCTGGATGGTAGTAGCTGTCGTGGTATGTATCTTTGTAGGGATGATCAGTGGATATTATCCAGCTTATAAAGCCTCAAAGCTTGATCCTATCGAATCATTAAGGTTTGAGTAATTAGTCTGGTTTTCGTGACGCTTGAATCGTTGATGATGCTTGAATGACGATGCCTTGGTGAGCAGTCTGACTACCGCCTTATCCCTAATTCCTAGTCTTAAGTTTACTAAAAAGCCGCTAGCTTGTAGCTCGTGATTGGTGATTGGTGAGCGGTTGAACTATGCTTATCAGACATGGATCATCGCATGACCTCAGCATGACCAATATCTAATTCCCAATCCACTGCTTCGAATCCCTCATTCCTCTACAAACTGTTTACCGTTTTAAGCTAGATCTAAGCCTTATTCTCTTGAATTTGTAGTCAAGCTATAATGAGATGGCAGAGCTGTTTATATATCCATGTTTTTTGCGTATATTTGCTATATAAAAACAGGGTCTCATCCCTCAAAAATACATTTAAAAAATTTATGGGGAAAACAGTCATAGCAGCGAGTAATTTTAAGCCTGGCAAATACTCTGTTAGAGCTTTTGGACTACTCAAAGAAGCGGGAGAAGAAATTGAATTATTAAGTTTGAGAGAAGAAAAGGTAGAAGAGCATAGTACGCAATTGCTCAATGAGCATCCGTCTATTCAAGAAGTGGACAGCATTACTTTATACATGAATCCTGGTCTTCAAAAGGAATACGAAGACTATTTACTCTCATTATCACCCAAGCGCATCATTTTTAATCCAGGTGCCGAAAACCCATCTTTAGCGCAGAAAGCCAAAGAGAAGAATATTGAAGTTTTAAATGCCTGTACTCTCGTAATGGTGCATACAGGGCAATATTAATGATTGAACAAGAAGATATAACTATACCTAATCAATGAGCAGCTTAGCAAATCAAAATCCAAACGAATACTCAGCAGATAATATTCAGGTCCTAGAAGGCTTGGAGGCGGTGAGGAAGAGACCATCCATGTATATTGGAGATACAGGAATAAAAGGTCTACACCACATGATATGGGAGGTAGTTGACAATTCAGTAGATGAGGCAATGGCGGGTCATTGTGATGCCATAGAAGTTATCTTGCACGCCGATAAGTCCGTGACGGTAAAGGATAATGGCCGAGGTATACCAACTGAAATGCACACTAAGGAAAACAAATCCGCTCTTGAAGTGGTGATGACGGTGCTTCATGCAGGAGGTAAATTTGATAAAGATACTTATAAAGTTTCAGGTGGATTGCACGGTGTTGGTGTATCTTGTGTTAATGCGCTTTCTTATGATATGCGAGTCAATGTACACCGTAATGGTAAGGAATGGATCCAAGAATATGCGAAAGGAGTGCCTAAATACCCTGCAAAAGAAATCGGAACGACAGACATCAACGGAACGCACATTCGCTTTTATCCAGATCCTGAAATTTTTCAAATCACAGACTATAACTACACTACCGTAGCTAATCGTCTGCGTGAGATGTCTTTTTTGAATGCGGGCATCAAAATAAAACTCATCGATGAACGTGAAACGGGCGATGACGGTAATTTTAAAGAAGATAACTTCTTCTCTGAAGGAGGATTGATCGAGTTCGTTCAGTATCTAGACTCGACGAGAAATGTCATCATTCCCCGTCCGATATATGTAGAGGGTGAGAAATCGAATGTACCCGTGCAGGTGGCTTTGAGCTATAATGACTCATACTCTGAAAATGTAGTGAGTTATGTAAATACTATCAATACACACGAAGGTGGTACTCACGTGAGTGGGTTTAGGAGAGCGCTAACAAGGACTTTAAAAGCCTATGCCGATAAGACCGGTTTGCTCGAAAAGGCAAAAGTAGAAGTGCTTGGCGATGACTTTAGAGAAGGATTGACGGCAATTATTTCTGTGAAAGTAGCTGAACCTCAGTTTGAAGGACAGACAAAAACTAAACTAGGTAATAGCGAAGTGATGGGAGCGGTGGAGAGTACTCTTGCCGAAGTATTGAATACCTATCTTGAAGAAAACCCTAAAGAGGCTAAGATCATCATTCAAAAGGTGATATTAGCGGCTCAGGCTAGAAATGCAGCGAAGAAAGCTCGAGAGATGGTGCAGAGGAAAAACGTGATGTCAGGCACAGGTTTGCCAGGAAAACTTGCCGATTGTTCTAATAGCGACCCTACTGTCTCAGAATTATATCTTGTAGAGGGTGACTCAGCGGGTGGATCTGCTAAGCAAGGCCGAGATCGAAACTTCCAAGCTATTCTTCCTTTGAGAGGTAAAATTCTTAATGTAGAGAAGGCGCAATTACATAAAATTTACGATAATGATGAAATCAAAAACATCATTACCGCTTTAGGAGTAAGCTTCGGGACAGAAGATGATGAAAAAGCACTCAATATGACCAAGTTGAGGTATCATAAAATCATCATTATGACGGATGCTGATATAGATGGTAGTCACATCAGAACCTTAATTTTGACTTTCTTTTTCCGCTACATGCGCGACTTGATCGAAAGCGGCTACCTCTATATCGCCTTACCACCACTTTACTTAATCAAAAAAGGAAAGACAGAGCGTTATTGTTGGAATGAAGAAGATAGAATTAAGATTGTAAAAGAATTGGCTGGCGACACAGGAAATATAGACGCTGTAGGTGTGCAGCGTTACAAGGGTCTAGGTGAAATGAACCCTGAGCAACTCTGGTCTACGACAATGAACCCTGAATCACGTGGTCTTAAGCAAGTAACTATCGAGTCTGCCGCCGCTGCTGATCATTTGTTCAGTATGCTAATGGGAGATGAGGTTCCACCAAGAAGAGAATTTATCGAAAAGAATGCTAAGTATGCCAACTTAGATGTCTAAGAGTAATGTGATACAGATCTTTTAAAAAGCCCTTTCGAGGGCTTTTTTTTCGTTTAGCTGCCTTCCGTCATTTTAATTTTGCTTAATAACTCGCTTTAAAGTAGTTTTATGCGAATTTAAGCATGTGATTTATCAACAAACCAACAATAAGCCGACTATTTAACAATTACACATGGATAATGCAATAAAGAAAGACGAGGTCTTTGGACACCCAAAAGGCCTATTTTATCTATTTTTTGCCGAGTTATGGGAGCGTTTTAGCTTTTATGGTATGAGGGCACTTCTTATTCTTTACATGGTCAACGCTCTCTTTGAGGATATGAATAAAGGCGTTGCAGATAAGTTAGCTTTTGCTATTTATGGAGGATATGGGGCCTTAGTTTACTTTACTCCTGTGATTGGTGGTATTATTGCAGACCGATATTTAGGATATCGAAGAGCAATTATGCTTGGTGCTATTCTTTTTGTGTTAGGACACTTTGTATTAGCCATTGAGCACCCAGTGTTTTTTTATGGTGCTTTGGCACTTATTATCGTCGGAAATGGCTTTTTTAAGCCAAATATATCATCGCTAGTAGGCTCTCTTTATGAGCGCGGTGATAAGAGAAGAGACACGGGTTTTACCATCTTTTATATGGGTATCAACATGGGGGCGGCTACTGCACCTTTAGTGTGTGATTGGTTAGGCAGGACTTATGGCTATCACTATGGTTTTGGTGCAGCCGGTGTTGGGATGCTGTTAGGACTGATCGTATTCTATTTTGGAAATCGCTCTACTGTATTCGGCGATCGTGGATTTGCACCTTCAGAACCTTTACTCAATGAAAAATACCTAGGCCTAAAGCGGAAACACCTCATTACCTTATTAGCTTTTTTAACAGTTCCAGTCTTTGCGCTCATGCTTTACGTTTATGAGTACAAGGTGGTAGCTGATGTAAAAATGGTCGATATCATTGGGTCACTACAAGCGATTATTATTTTGGCTGTATTGTATGTGATAGGAAAGACCTTTTTAGAAGTTAGTAAAGTTGAAAAGCAACGCCTAATTGTGGTGATGCTACTCACTTTTTTTATGACGGTTTTTTGGGCTTTCTTTGAGCTGAGCGGCAGTGCATTGACACTTTTTGCAGAGCGTAATGTTGATTTACCTAGTTGGATGGGTGCAGCTGCGACGAACTTTATCAACCCTTTCTTTATCATTGTTTTTGCAGTGCCTTTTTCAGCACTTTGGACTTATTTATCAAAAATTAAAGCTAATCCTATCACACCAATCAAGTTTGCTTTAGGTCTTGGACAGTTAGGTTTATCCTTTTTTGTTTTTGCTATGAGTATCAACTATGCAGACGAATCTGGTCAAGTACCATTTTTGTTTCTATGGTTAGGATATATGTTTATGACTACTGGTGAGTTATTCCTTTCGCCTGTGGGCCTATCAAAGGTAACTGAATTAAGCCCTTTGAAAATTGTAGGCTTTATGATGGGAGTGTGGTTTTTATCCTCTTCATTTGCGCACTTTATATCTGCTCAAATCGCAAAACTTACTGCTATCGATGAGATGGATGAAATAATGACAGACCTCTCTCAAGTGGCAGACCCAATGGTAGGACTTGCTGCATATACCGATACTTTCCAGTTGGTAGCATACGTAGCCTTAGGATTTGGATTCCTAGCTTTATTATTATCACCTATTATTAAAAAGTGGATGCATGGAGTACACTAAGGTTTTATCTTAAAACAAGAAGTTGAATAGTACTAATCATGCTTGTGTTTAAACTAAATTATAGGGATGCCAGGAAGTAATTTATGCAACTCATATTTTTGATTCGAGTTTATTATGTTACTTTAGTAAGGGATTATGCCTCAAATTACCATTACCCTTAGTAGTAATGTCAACTTGATGTTATTCACTTTTCTAATATATTGGCGACACTAAGCATGAAAAAGATCTATATAGTTGAGGATGAGTCTTTAACTGAGCTTTTGCTCAGGAAAAATCTTGAGGCTCAAGGCTTTGAGATTGTAGGTTCTTCGAAAAGTGGAGAGGATGCATTGAAAAGAATACCTCATGCAGCGCCTGACTTAGTTTTGATGGATATCTACCTAAATGATGAGTTAAATGGTATAGAAGTGGCTCAACAGCTTGCGTCTATTTTTCCGGTGCCAATTGTATATATTACCGCAAGTAATGATTTTGAAACCCTTAATCAAGCTAAAATTACAAGCCCATACGGATATTTACTCAAGCCTTTTACTGAATTTGATATAGCGATAGCTTTAGAACTAGCTCTTGATAAGATAGCAATTGATAAAGTACTCAGAGAAAACGAAAAGAAGTTTCGGACTATTCTTAAGGTATCAACGGACTTTACATTTTTAACTGGTGCAGATGGTACCATCTATTTTGCTTCGGATTTGGTTTATCAGTTTTTAGATGCAACTGAAGCTGATATTATTGATAAAAACATAATCGATGTTTTACCATTTGTTAACCCTGAAAAGGCCAGTAAACTATTATTTTCTCTAAAGGAAGGTAAAACCTTATCCTCTAGTTGGAATCAAATTGACATAAAGCAGGAGGGTCAAACTTATTCTTTTGAGATGAGCGTTTCTAATTATTTGGAGGATAAGTCAATTGCCTCCTTAATAGTAAACTTAGTTGATATAACCAGTCAAGTTGCCTATCAAAGTGAATTAGAACGTAAAAATGAAGCCTTGGAGAAAGTAAATAGTGAGCTGGATGGATTTGTCTATAAAACTTCACACGATTTAAGAGCGCCACTCGCTTCGATCTTAGGGTTAGTTAATATTTCGCGTCTTGAAGAGGACTCCACTCAAAAAAACGAGTATTTGAAGCTAATTGAAAAGAGTGTTTCTAAGTTAGATTTGTTTATTCAAGACATCATTACTTTTTCAAAAAACACCAATACTGATTTACAAATCTCTAAGATAAATATTGAAGAGGTACTAGATGAGAGTTTTCAGAAACATAAGTACCTTGTTGGCGATGAGGAGTTTCAATTTACCTATCAGATAGATAAACTGAATGATAGGAATTTATATTCCGATGTTAGTCGATTAAGTACGATTTGCGATAATATGATTAGTAATGCAATAAAGTACAAAGATTACAAAAAAAAGAGGCCTTCACTGCATGTACAGGTGTCTATCGATCAATCAAAAGCTACTTTTAAATTTCAGGATAACGGTTTAGGTATTGTAGAGAGCCACCTTCCTTACGTGTTTGATATGTTCTACAGAGCCACCGATAGAAATGCAGGTTCGGGACTAGGACTTTACATTGTAAAGGAAATGATATCTAAGCTTTTAGGATTGATTAGTATTGAAAGTCAAGCTGGCTTAGGAACTATTTTTACTATCGAAGTTCCTAACAATTTACCGAAGTAGTTCATTTCATAAGAAAATAGGAATTTTATGCATATTAAAAATATAGTGATTGTAGAGGACGAAAGAGTCACTGCATTACTATTACAGCAAAGCCTTGAGGATTTAGGATTCCATGTTCTTGAAGTGTTTAGCAATGGTGAAGAGGCAGTTGAGGCTATTGATGATTTGGATGTTGATTTGATACTAATGGATATTTTCCTAGAAGGAAAACTAGATGGTATCGAGGCTTCTCGGGTTATCAGCAAAAAGTCTATAGTTCCTATCATCTATCTCACAGCCAATTCAGACAAGGCTACCTTAGATAGAGCCAAGCTTACAACTCCCTTTGGTTATTTGTTAAAGCCCTTTCACGAAAACGATCTTAGAGTCACTTTAGAAATGGCTTCTTATAAGTTTGAGTTAGATAAGAAGTTACGTGATAGCGAGCGTAGGTTTAGATCCTTAGTTCAAAATAGTAGTGATTTCATCACTACCTTATCAGAAGATGATAAAATTACTTACAATAGTCCTGCCTTTTCAGATCTGTTTTCTGTTAATTCAGATCAAACCATAGGTGAGAGTTTTCTTGATTATGTTTTTAAAGAGGATCAGTCAACAGTAATAGAAAATATCCGTCGCCTTAAGGAGATGCCTGCCAATTCAAGCATTCGCTTGACTTATAGAATGATCAATAGGATAGAAGATAAAGTTTTTCCTGTCGAAAGTACGGTTAGTAATCGCTTTGAGGATTCTGCCATAAAAGCTTTGGTTCTAAATACCCGAGATATGAGCGAAAACTTTAGATATAAGCAGAACTTGGAACAAGCTCTTTATCAAAAAGAAGTGTTGCTTAAGGAAGTTTACCACAGAGTGAAAAACAATCTTGCAATGGTAGAAGGTCTTTTGTTTTTACAAAAAAACATCATTGAAGATGAAGAATATAAGAAAATTTTTGACAAGTGTGAAAAGAGAATCCATAGTATGTCTCTAGTACATAAAAATCTTTATCAAACAGAAGACTTAGATGAAATTGATTTTGATAATTATTTGTCCGAATTAATTTATCATTTGGCAGGCTCGTATGATTATTCGGAAAAGGTAGAAATAGATATTGATTTAATAAATGTGTCTTTTGATTTATCGAAGTCAATTCCTCTGGGTTTGATAGCCAATGAGTGTATTACAAACTCTTTTAAGTATGCTTTTTATAATCAAAGAGGTGGTAAATTAAAAATCCAGTTATTTAAAGATGAGCATGAAAAATATATCTTTCGTATTTCTGATGATGGTCCAGGATACGATATGAAATTGGCTCAGTCTGGTAGAAAAACCTTAGGTTTGAATCTTATTGAGATGTTTGCGAGTGATCTAAGAGGTCAAGCAAGCTTTTATAACAAGAACGGATTTACAACTGAAATCAAATTTTAGTGACTATTATTTGAAAATAAAGGCCCATCATGTATATTTAAGATTATCATTAAACTATATATATGCCTAGAGTAATAATTGCTGACGACCATTCCATATTAAGGCAAGGTACAAAAGCAATGCTGGAATCAGCTGAAAACATCGACGTTTTATATGCTGCTGCCGACGGTGAGGATCTTTATAATAAAATTATCGAGCTCAGACCCGATATTGTTATATCAGATATTACGATGCCAGGTAAGTCAATTTTTGAAATCATAGTTGAGCTCAAAGAAAATCAAGTACCCACTAAAATCTTAATTTTATCAATGCATGAGTCTGAAGACTATGTAAAAAGAGCTCTTGAAGTGGGTGTTTCTGGATATTTAACTAAGTATGCTGGTAAAGATGAGCTTTTAACAGCTATAAAAACCATTTATGATGGGGAAGAATATTACAGTAGGTATATTGCTGGTTTACTAGTGAAAGGCTTTAAAGCTAAAAATGATTCCGACCAAGATAATTCCAACAGTCCCCTATCAGTTTTGAGTAAAAGAGAAAAAGAGGTACTATCTCTTTTAGCGCAGGGTTTGAATACCAAAGATATTGCAGAAAAGCTTTTTTTGAGCGAAAGAACCGTATCTAATCACAGAAGTAATATGATTCAGAAATGTGGTGTTAAAAATACTTTCGAGCTCGTAAGCATTTACTTCAATCAAAAGGGTAGAGATTAAACCTTTTCATCTAACTTATTGAGATATTTTAATAGTATGATACTTATAGGTCGAAGATTTCATCGTTTCTAAAAGGGACCTTATTAAATGATATTATCTACTTCTTGTTTTTCAAACAATTGAATTGTTTTTACAATCAGTTTTTTGTGATTTCAAAGGTATAGCCATCATCGTAAAATCAAGCTTAATTCTTAGTTACCTTTTTTATGAGAATCATTAAAATCCTCACCAGTTACTCTTGTTATTGGTGTGCTAAAAGCGCATTAATTATTTTTTGAAAATAATTAACTATCAAGCTCAGGCGCATGTTTTATAGATAAGCAGCCTTAAAAAAAGTCAAGTAATTTTTTAGAAATAACTTGAAAAGAAGAGTAGATTTTTTCTTTTTGAAATTCCAATTTCTATGACCCTGTAGGTGGTCGAATATAAAAATGGACAGTAAAAACCATTGTTTAAGCTTATCATAAATTCAATTGTATAACTTTATAATGTACCTAAGCTTATTTTTTCACAGCCGTATTGCAAGCCATGTGGAAATAATTTTTATCACCTAATCTATCTTTCGTGCGTGATCAGGTTTTTGATGATAGAGGCAAAGCACTAGAAGTAATTTTTTCATACGATCGCTTTCAGGGTCTATATACAGTATATTTTTTTATGAATATATAATCCGTTTGTGATTACTAGGCATCATGATTGGTTGCTGGTGTAAGTCGGAATTAGGTTTAATTAAAAAATGTCCATTTCAATAATGGGCCTAAAATTGATATCGCAAGGCTACTAACTAATATCTAAGTAACTTTAAAGTTTTTCAGGATGATAATTAACGATTTAATCAAATTATGACTAACACTGGTTAAGTTCAAGTATACTCCTTAGTCAAAGCAATTTCCAACGTGTTAGCAAATAAAATCAAAATACCTTTAAGAAGGGAGGACCGCATTAAAGATGAAAACGACATTTTAAAAATTAATGGTTATCACGAATTTATTTATAAAGCTCTAAAATTTACTCTTAAGTTATGCAAACCTACCGCTAT
>JAFIEW010000213.1 GCA_020832375.1 Cyclobacteriaceae bacterium | reverse complement strand
CAATACCGTCCTAAATAATAAAGAGAGAGGACTAGTTTTTTGCCCAAAATAGCTATTTTGGGTTTGCACCAAAAAACCCCCTCTCTCATGAGTAATATTACGCTGTTTTCTCAGATTATTCAAAAGATTGACCGTTCAATTTTCAAAAAACTGGTAAAAGAAAAGCAGACCGATAAAGGTTGTAAAGGTTTTGACAGCTGGACACATCTAGTTGCTATGCTTTTCTGTCATTTTGCTAAGAGCACCTCTGTAAGAGATATTTCCAATGGACTTCGATCAGCAACAGGCAACCTGAACCATTTAGGCATATCCAAGGCACCTTCTAAGTCATCAATCAGCTATCAAAACAAGCGCAGAGACGCTGATTTATTTAGAGATATGTATTACTCGCTTTTAAATAGTTTAGGACAGCAGGCGGCTCTAAAAAGGGTTAAGCTTAAGATTAAAGTACCTGTCTATCTTCTGGATTCAACCGTGATCAGTCTTTGCTTATCTATGTTTGACTGGGCAAAGTTCCGAACACAGAAGGGAGCTGTGAAAATGCACACCTTACTAGATTATGATGGTAAACTGCCTGTTTATGTAAATATTACACAGGGAAGTGTAGCTGACAATAAAGGTGCTTACAGCATCCCTCTGGAAAAAGGATCTGTGATTGTTGCTGATAGGTACTATAATGACTTTCCTATGTTAAACGTTTGGGACAGCAAAGGGGTATATTTTGTCATTAGACATAAAGAAAACCTCGCTTACAAGTCTATCAGAGAACGAGAACTACCGGAAAATACCGCTCAGCATATCCTAAAAGACGAAGAAATAGTATTAGCTAATCCTATGTCCAAGAATAAATATCCTGAAAAAATCAGAAGAGTGGTAGTATGGGATCAGGATAATGAACAAACTATTGAACTCATCACGAATAACTTCAAATGGGCAGCGCAAACAATAGGTGACCTATATAAATCTAGGTGGGAAATTGAGGTGTTCTTTCGCGATATTAAACAATTGCTCCATATCAAAACTTTTATAGGGACTTCTAAAAATGCAGTAATGATCCAAA
>JAFIEW010000212.1 GCA_020832375.1 Cyclobacteriaceae bacterium | reverse complement strand
CAGGCGGCAGTGCCGCAAGGTGTGCGGGTTCGAGTCCCGCCCTGAGCACCATTTTCTCTTAAGGTCCGACTGGAATGTTGGTAGAGGGGATCGCGGAAACAATATTGACGCCGAACGGAAATGCCGTAGTGTATGAGGTGTGATAAAAAGCTTTGGAGACAAGCAGACGCAGCGGTTGTGGTCCTTGCTGGAGCCCGGAAAACTGCCGAGTGAGATTCAGCAGCGGGCATTGAACAAACTCGCGATGCTCGATCAGTCTGCTGACCTCAATGATCTCCGGATTCCCCCGTCGAACCGACTCGAAGCACTCAAGGGAGTTCGAAAAGGAAAGTTCAGCATTCGTATCAACCAACAGTGGCGCATCTGCTTTCGCTGGGAAAACGGTGACGCCCACGATGTCGTCGTCGAGGATTATCATTAACAAACACTCGGAATCGATAACTTGAGAAACAACCAATGAAAGCAAAAACACCAAAACTTCATTTTCCGCACCCTGGCGAAATACTTCGCACGGAGTTCCTCGATGAGATGGCCCTGACGCAGTATCGTCTCGCCGTGGATACGGGTATCCCGCATAGCCGTATCACTGCCATCGTAGCGGGGCGCCGTACCATCACGCCCGACACCGCGCTACGCTTTGCCCGTTACTTCGGGAACAGTCCGGGTTTCTGGCTCGGCCTGCAGAAGGAATACGATCTCCGGCGCGCCCGCGAAGAACTCGGAGAAAGGATCGAACATGAGGTCCAGCCTTTGACCTACGCTTGAGCACAAACAGATTAACGACCTCCCTGTTCAAACCCGGACTGATCAGCTCTGAGATTTGAGATCAGGAATCAAGACCCAAGAAAAAGATCAAGAGAGAGGATCTCTGGCATCACCATTCTTGATCTTGGTTCTTAATCTTGATCTTGATCCCCGGATAAAGTGATTAACGACCTCCCTGTTCGTTTTACGTGTAGCATGAGTCGCGTGGGGTTTTTGGACAGGATTTACAGGATCTACAGGATTGTCCGGTTTTCGCTGGGCCTTGGATCCTGTTGATCTTGTTAATCCTGTCTTCTCCTC
>JAFIEW010000149.1 GCA_020832375.1 Cyclobacteriaceae bacterium | reverse complement strand
GATCATTATATACTGAATACCAAGATATTAGCATTTAACAAGAGGGGCCTAGTTAGGGCATGCTTAAATCAGCTAAATTGTTGATAAATAAATCATAAAGTCTATACTTTATTTATTTGAGTGCACGGGTTTTAATCAAAAATGGTGAAAATGCTTGCACGAAACTGTCTGAGATCCACATTTGGTAGCTTAGCTCCAAGCAATCTCGTAATTTGTGATTGTAAATCGTAAGTGGTGTTTATTTGAAAAAAGATTAGAAGCTTAAAATAAGCTTTTTGAAATATATCATTTTTCCCATCAAATAAGACAAGCTAAGCTTGTGCCGCCTCGAATCTGCAGTACTTGGGACTTTTTAAGCAAGCCTAGTTAACTTCCTACTAGAAAAAGCCTTGTGACTTTGCCGCAGCTTCCTCTGTCATCTCTTTGGCAGTCGTTTTTCCCAAATAATTGTCTATTAGAAAATGTGCCATATAGAGTGCGGGTATAAGTATAAAGGCAGCAATTACTTTGTAGATGTAATTGATAGAGGCCACCGATATAATTTGACTCATACTCCAATCACCAAAAATATAGAAAGCAATAAAAAGCACTACAAAACTATCTACTAGTTGTGAGAGAATAGTACTTCCGGTAGCTCTAATCCAGATATTTTTTTCCCCAGTTACAGCTCTTATTTTTTGAAAAATAGCGACGTTAAAAAGCTGTCCAAGTAAAAATGCCGTTAGTGAACCTGCAATAATTCCCATGCCTTGTCTAAAAATGGTTGAAAAGGCATAATTAATATCAAAGGCTTCCCCCTGAGCATCAGTTGCATTTACTTCAAGCCAAAAGTCTGCGGGTGCTAATAAGGTTGCTAAGTACACCATTACAAGAGCGTAGGTAATCATGCCAGCGGCGAGAAAACTTAATAAGCGAACAGCCTTTTTCCCAAAGTATTCATTGATAATGTCTGAGAGGACAAAGATGACAGGCCATAGAATGACTCCAGCTGTTAGATTAAAGCTTAACCTATCCCCGCCGGGCATTAGTAATTCCGCAGGCATTATTCCCATAGACTTCTCAAGAGAGAACACCTTCACACCAATGAATTCAGCAATAATAGCATTGGTAAAGAAAATGGCACCAAGCACAACAAATAGTCGGGTCTTTTTGCTTGTATTAAGTATCACTTTGTCAATCCTTAAGGTTTTTGATTATTCTTTTGTCGATAGGTATATTCATACCTTCTTCTGCAGCGAAGGTCAATGGAAATATTGATTTTGCTTCCTCCTTTAATACTTTCGTAGTATCATATCGAGAGGAGAAATGACCTATTAGTAAAGCCCCTACCTCTGCGTCTCGTGCGATTGTAGCAGCTTCCAAGGCTGTACTATGACAAGTTGTTTTCGCCCTTTCTTGCTCCGAACTATGAAATGTTGCTTCATGATAGAGTAAATCTACTCCCTTTACATAATCTGAAAGTTTAGGAAAGTAGGCGGTATCAGAGCAATATGCAAAGGATCTGCTATCAGGCGCTGACTTAGTGAAATCACTGGCTCGGAAGCGAACATTCCCATTTTCATCTTTTACATCTACTCCTTTTTTAAGTAAAATAATATCTGCAAGCTTGATTTCAGGATGGAGCTTTTCTTTGATAATATTTCTTTCTTTGGGTTGTTCTTCAAACCGAAAGCCTATTGTGTCAATTCTATGTTCCAAAGGAAATGAATAGACTTTATTCATTTTATCCTCAAAGATCAGTTGATATCCGTCTTGAGGGAGGATTTCTATAAAGTTAATCGTATATCTTAAAATAAGACCTGAACCGATAAAGCATGAGTTGATGATAGCCTCAAGCCCAGGGGGAGAGTAAATGGTGATATTTTTTGTTCTGCCTAATAAATTTAGACTTGAAAGTAGGCCGAATAGGCCAAAAAAATGATCACCGTGTAAATGGCTAATAAAAATTTCATTTACACGGCTGATCTTTAATTTATATTTTGAGAGCTGAAATTGAGTTCCTTCACCACAATCTATCAGGTAGTATCGATCATTTAAAGTAATAAATTGACTACTTAAATATCTACCATGAGCGGGAATTGCTGCTCCTGTACCTAAGACAACCAACTCGTTTTTCAAAGTCTACTTATCGTCTTCTTCCTCTTCTGATAAACCATTTTCAATTTCGTGCATAAAAACCGCTTCTGTGGCTTCATGCTCAGTAGGTACTATATAGAGTACTTTTTGTAGTTGAGAGATTTCTATCAATTTTTTCACATGTTCATTAGGATTACAAATGATATAAGCACCTCTATTTTCCGTGAAAACACGGTTACCCACTAAAAGGCTACTTAATCCTGAGGAATCAATGTATTTTACTTCTTTTAGATCTACGATGATGTTTTTCACACCTTCTGCTTGAAGTTGTATTAATTCAGTTTTAAGTTTAGGTGCTACAATAGAGTTTAATTTTTCTTCATTTAACCTAAAAACGCTGTAGGGTTCTTCCTTGCTGATTGTGTAATTCATTATTGAATATTTTTACATGTGATTAATTAAATCGGTTCTTTCCGATAAGATTAAATAACTTTTAATTATTGTTTGGGCAAAAAAGCAAAAACCCTTTTCTATTTTCAAATCTTATAAACGAATTTAATCTAAATTGTTTGAGATATTCGTTTCTATTTCCTTTTCTATTTGATGGTAATCTCGTTTTTTAAAAGTTTGGCCACTTAGCTTTTCGTAAAGTTCAATATAACGATTAGAGATCTCCTCAATTTTTTCTCTGCTCATATCAGGTATTTTTTGTCCTTCGAGGCCTTGAAAATCATTGGCAATTAGCCATTCACGTACAAACTCTTTAGATAACTGCTGTTGTTTTTCACCATTCTTTTGCCTTTCTTCAAACCCATCTTTCAAAAAGTAGCGACTAGAATCAGGTGTATGGATCTCATCGATAAGTATAAGTTTATCATTATGTAGACCGAATTCATATTTTGTATCTACCAGGATTAAGCCTTGTTTATTGGCATATTCCTGTCCTCTCTTGAATAGCTTAAGGGCAATGGACTCAATTTTTTCCAATAGCGGCTCTTCCAAGATATTTTTTTCAATGATCTCTTCCCTTGATATGTCCTCATCGTGACCTTCTGTGGCTTTTGTAGTTGGCGTTATTATGGGGTGGGAAAATGCATCATGCTCCTTTAATCCTTCTGGCAGATTTTGTCCGCAAAGTACTCTCTTACCTGATCTATAGGTACGCCATGCATGACCACTCAAATGACCTCTTACTACTACTTCTATGGGTAGGGGTTGGCACTTTAACCCTACACTTACATTTGGGTCTACTTCTTTTATAAGCCAATTAGAGATGATATCTTCAGTGCACCTTAAAAAATAAGCTGCAAGTTGATTGAGGACTTGACCTTTGTAAGGTACAGGGTGCGGCAATACTACGTCAAATGCGCTCAGTCTATCAGTAGCAATCATTATCAATTTGTCTTCAAACTCATAAACATCTCTTACTTTACCTTGATATCTAGAAAGTTGACCAGGAAACTGATATTGAGTAGCTCGTAATCCTTCTGTGGGAAATAGTTCTTCCATTATTTATTTAGTTTGCGACTTTTTTAGCTTTTTTGATCTATAACTTTTGTTAAAGTTAATTTCGATGATTAAAACATGTTAAATTGTTTCCTCAAATTATCTAAACTTCACATTAAGCCCTCTTCATTTATTGTAATGATGGGTTAATTGAAAATCATCATTGATTCAGTTTTATCAAAATATAAATTTCTACAATTGACAGCCAATGATTTTCCTTGATATATCAATCATGCCTTTTCCAGATCTATCACTCTATCAAAGATAAGCCAGATCAAGAATTAAATTATCTGTTTTTTAGCTTTGTTTTAGTTCTAGCATGTCTCCAATTTATTGCCTTTGTAATGATAGTTGTATAAGAAGATAATTCATCTTTGTGTCGATAGTAAATAAGTTTGGGCGATAATTCAATGATCTGTTATTTGTTCCTTTAATTTGGGCTTGAAGTAAATCCTCATTTAATAGATCTTAATAAAGACTCTCATAATGATCAGGCTTTATAACCATGCTCATAAATTATTCTTCTTTGTAAGGAGGGTACTTCTGAAGTAATGATCCGATTTTTAAACTAATCACCCCCAAAACAGCCTCTTTAAAAATGTGTGTTGACATTTTTGATTTACCTTTTGCTCGATCTGTAAATACAATGGAAACTTCTTTTATTTTGAAACCATGAAGCCATGTTTTAAATTTCATTTCAATTTGAAAGGCATAGCCTACAAATTGAATCCGATTAAGGTTAATCGTTTTAAGTACTCGTGAACGGTAGCACTTAAACCCAGCCGTTGTGTCTTGTATGGGCATACCTGTAACCATCCGTACATACACAGAAGCTAAATATGACATTAATACACGACTCATTGGCCAATTGATAACATTGACTCCCTTCACATACCTCGACCCTATGGCTAGATCTACACCTTCATCCCTACATGCAGCAAGAAGTAAAGGAAGATCATTGGGGTTGTGGGAAAAATCGGCATCCATTTCAAAAAGATATTCATATTTTTTTTGTAAACCCCAGCGGAACCCTGATAGGTAAGCGGTTCCCAAGCCTTGCTTTCCGGGTCTTTCTAAAAGAAATACATGATCAGGGTGTTTTGTTATCATTTCCTTTACCAGGTTGGCTGTGCCATCTGGAGAATTGTCATCTACTACCAGAATATGAAAGTTTTCCTCTTTAATAGACAAAATCGATTCTATTATTTCAATAATATTTTCTTTCTCATTGAAAGTAGGAATGATCACTAAATTTTTTGAATTGCTCATTCGTATATTTTACCGATAATCACTAATTAGGTATATCTAATTGAATCTTGAATTTTTAAGGGATGAGGAAAGAAATCATCCCAGACTAAGTAGCCTATATTTAGTCATTTAACTAACAAATTAGAAGTAAAAAGCTTTTTTTTCTGAAAGTTATTTTCCGGCATATATTTGGCATGAAAATTTTCTGGAAATCGTTAAAAGTTGATTTAATAGAGTTCATCAAACACAATTTATACTTTGCTTATGTATAAGTAGCTAGAATATCCTGATTTTCATGCCAAAAATACTGTAAATCGACGTAAAAATTAAAGAATTTAAGATTTAAAGCACTAATGACTTCAATTATGACCTTGCTTGGTGCATTACCTCTTATATTGACTTTATAATTTTTTGATTTTGTGTGCCATTTTAGGGTGACCTTGGAGTCCGGTAAGAAAATGTAGTTAGAACTACGAACATTTACCTAGCCTGTAAAGTTGAGAAAGGTGTGATTAATAAAAATATTTTCATATGATATTACTCTGCCTTGGTAAAACACTATTCAGATGTAATTGAAATAATGATGAAGATATTAAAATGAATAGATAGTCTTACCATATGTCCTGAATTGTTCCTAAATTCGTCGCAAAATAAAACTAACATACATAGTATAATGGAATTAAAAGAAGAATTTGAATCAGCAGTAGCGAGATCGAAAGATTTAACAGAGCGACCTTCAAATGAGGTTTTACTTCAACTTTATGGCCTTTTTAAGCAAGCTACAGAAGGAGATAATGAAGAAGAACGACCAGGAGGTTTCGATTTTAAAGCAATTGCAAAGCATGATGCATGGGCTGAATTAAAAGGTAAGTCAAAGGAAGATGCTATGAAGGAATATATCAAATTAATGAGTAGCTTGAAATAATCTTTTCAAATGCACCCCGCTTTTGTTAGGTGGGGTGTTTTTACAAGTGATCTTATGAATTCGCAAGTATTTTTTGATCAAGTAGGGGTGAGTACAGTTTTGTCTATTTGCGATAATTTAGATCACTATATCAATGAATATCCTGATTTTGAATATGAGCTACGGTTTATATCGGATTGGGTAAATGGCAAGAATTTTTTTTCTTTCTCCACTTCTGGATCTACGGGTAAGGCTAAAAAAGTGGTCATTGCTAGACAAATCATAGAAACTAGTGCCTTAAATACCATCAACTATTTAAAGTTATCTTCTGATTATTTAGCATTTGTTTGTATTCCGACCGAGAAAATTGGTGGATCAATGATGTTAGTTAGAGCATTGATTGCAGATATGGATATTTACCTTCAAAAACCCTCTGCAAATCCTTTTCTTACTTCAAGCTTTCTAGATAATTATATGATCTTGAGTGCAACAGTTCCTTATCAGGTCCAAAACCTAATTGAGAAGAAGAAGTATGAAGCGTGGTTCTATAGCGAGAAGTTAGTGAATATCATAGGAGCTGCTGCACTATCCAATGCCACAATCAAAGAGCTTAAACGATTAAATTCTACTCACTATCAGGCCTTCGGTATGACAGAGACTGTCTCGCATATAGCTTTAGCAGCTATCAGTTCTACTCAGCTTGTCTACGAAAGTACTGGAGATCATATTTTTGATACTACTCCAGATGGTAGACTCAAAGTTAAAGGGAATATTACCGAAAATAAATGGCTTGAATCTAATGATATTGTTGAATGTATTGATAATACTCATTTTATTTGGAAAGGGAGAGCTGATTTGGTCATCAATAGCGGTGGTTTTAAAGTGATGCCTGATCAAATAGAACACTATCTAGTTACACAGCTTGAAAATAAACTAGGTTGGACGCCGCAAATCGTGATAACTTCTATTCCTGACCCAAAATTAAGTGAAAAGCTCGTCTTAGTTTATACTGAAGATGACCGCTTAAAGCCTGATATTTTTCAAACAATAAACTATAAAAAGTATCAAAAACCATTTCACTTTATACAGCTATCTGATCTACCGATGTTATCTGGTCAAAAAGTAGATCGATCGAAAATTAGAGAAATAGTCGTTGAAAAGCTTTTAATGTAATTTCCAGACAGCTATTTATATTTTGAAATAAGGATAAAAAAAGAATAAAATTCGGAAGATTCAGCTACAGAAGAAGTGTCAAATATTTTTTAAAGATATAGTTTGTATGTAAAATACTACTTTACTACATTAGCGGAGGCTTTAAAAAGAAATAGCCTACGACTTCGTAGGCTAATTCTTACTTTAAACCAAACTTAACTAATCTCTTTTAAGTAAAGGAAGTCCAAACTTCCTTTACTTTTTAATATTCAATATTCTTGGAAAAAAGGGTCATTTTAATTCCAAGCTTTCATATCATTTGTATCAGATCACACAATCAAAAAAAGCATTACTTTTAATTACTATGCAAATATAGTACGTAGAAAGCGATAAAATATTTTCATTATATAATGAAAAGTGTCATTGATTCTTTGTTGATCGTGAAAGATATGGTCGTGTTTTGAATTGATATTTTGAAATTTATAACTCTTTCATACCACCATTACTGTTTTCTTAAATATAATT
>JAFIEW010000011.1 GCA_020832375.1 Cyclobacteriaceae bacterium | reverse complement strand
GATTGTGGATAAGGAATGAAAGACCAGAAACTAGGCATGAAAAATTGACTAGGGTCATGCTGATATCATTCAATACTGATTCGATGGTAATGCTATAAACCCAATTGAAGATTAAAAGAAAAATGTAAATAGAAAACAGGATTAAATAAACAACTGTAAAGCTTTTTCATGACGAGACAGATCTATTTGGGATTCCTGATCCCGAAGGGATCATATGTTTATAGCAAAAAAACCTGCAAGCTGTTGCCGACCCCGAAGGTGGTCGCACATTTCTTTTTGGCAAATATGAAATTGAAAGATAGAGATTGTGGATAAGGAATGAAAGACCAGAAACTAGGCATGAAAAATTGACTAGGGTTATGCTGATATCATTCAATAGTTATGCAGTAAAGATGATAATTAGGTACAGCGCACCGCCTCTATTGCTCTCTGTCTTTTTTGAAAAATTCCTTAATCGGATGAAGCCTACCGTATTGATCGCGCCTCTCTAGCCGCTCTTTCTTCCGTTTTGCTCTTTCCTTTTTGCGCTTTCGTTTCGCTCGCGCCTTCTTTCGTTGTGCTCGGGTATCCTTCAAAATAATATAGTGCACACTTATGGCACCTTGCAAATCAAACCAATTTTCATGCTGAATGTGGTAGGCTGGCTTCACCTCTGCCGACACGATGATGGGTGTGGCTGGTACCTTCCACTCCACCCCCATCTGCGCATCCACACCATAAGTGGCACCAAAGTCTTTCAACTCACCGTAATGCCCACCTCCACCCAAATAGAAATTAAAGCCACGACCAAAAATCGGAAAATGATGTGCCACCAAAAGCGTTCCTCTGTATTCTCGCTGATTGAGGGTAAAAAGGCCTTCCGCATTAGTATTAGGTAGGAAGCGCTGTCGCACGCTCAGGCCATATTGATCCGCACCAAATCGCAAGCCTGCCGCCGTGCTGTAACGTTGTGCTTGCAATTCAAAAAAGCTACTGACAAGCAGAAAGGTCATAAAAAAATTAATTCGCATAAGCCTTAAACGATATAATCTTTGTTTTATTGATAAATTATCATCTAGCATCCAAACATACAGCTTTTTAAACCCTTACGGAAACCTTCTCCTGCCACAAAAGCTTTTTAATCGCTTGCTTAGTCTTCTACTATTCTCATTCCTCCCAAAAAGAAAATAATGATGTTGGAATGAAAACACAGCTAAGCACAAAAGGTGCATCAAAGCTCAAAACATAGGCAAAGAAATATGTAGCTGAGGAGGGCGATAGTCGGAATATTTCATAATTTTGAAGATAGCTATAATTGGGCCATAAATAGTGCCTTAAAGTAAATGACGAAGGATTATGCTTTTCAGAGACATTCCAGGTTTAGAACGAATCAAGGAGCGCTTAATTGCAGCACATAAGCGATCACAAGTAGCTCACGCACAGCTTTTTGCTGGATCCGAAGGCTCTGCGGCACTACCGTTGGCATTGGCCTGGGCTACCTACCTCAACTGTGAAAATCCTGGCGCAGAAGATGCTTGCGGCGAATGCTCAAGCTGTCGCAAAATGCAAGGCTTCGTCCACCCTGATCTTCATTTTGTATATCCTGTAAGTAGCACCAAAGAGGTAAAGTCGACCGAGGCAATCAGCATTACCTTCGTGAAGCAATGGAGGAAATTTCTTCTGGAGAACCCCTATGGCAATATTACTGATTGGTCGATGCGTTACGGAGGTGAAAATAAGCAGGTGAACATAAGCCGAGAAGAAAGCCGACAAATCATCAAAAACCTCAGCTTAAAGTCTTTCGAAGGCGCCTACAAAGTCATGCTAATCTGGCTACCTGAATATATGCACCCCTCAGCTGCCAATGGCATTTTGAAAATATTGGAAGAGCCAGCACCCCATACGGTCTTTTTGCTCGTGACACAACAGGCTGACCGACTACTGACCACCATCACCAGTCGAACTCAAAGAATACAGGTCCCTTTGTTTAACGATGAGGAAGTAACTAATTTACTCACTGATAAGTATGGCTTGGAGCTCACTGAAGCCCAGAAAGTAGCTCTTCTGAGTGAAGGTAATATCAGTGAAGCCTTACGGCTATCCGCAAGCCTAGACAATGATCTGTTTCGCTTCTTCGCCGACTGGATGCGCTCTTGCTATTCGCGTAAAATTGAAATGCTTATTGATTTTAGTGAGCAGTATCACAAACAAAGTAAAACCGCCCAGAAAAGTATCTTACAGTACAGCCTCAATATGCTTAGAGAGGTGATCTTATGGCATCAGCTCGAAGGTCAGCTCAATAAAACACAAGGTGCTGAAAGAGATTTTATTGAAAAGTTTTCGCAAGTGATGGATGAAGGGAAAACCGAAGCTATCGTAGCGGAAATAGAAAAAAATTGGATTTATTTGGAGAGAAATGCAAGCCCCAAGATTCTTTTTCTCGATCTATCACTTTATGTGTTAAGAGTACTTGCGCAGCGATAAGAAGGATAAATTAAAACAAACTTGTCTTGAAAAATTCACTCACACCTTTTAAGCTATCCAAATGAATGGTATCGTATGGAGGACCATTCTCGTATTAAATAATAAATAGCTTTCATTGGTGGTGAAATCTTTTTTATTTCTCTCATATAGAATGATTGTGGAGTTACTTACTTTTCATAATTTGCGCTGATGCTAGAGATAATAAATTAAATGACCACAACCTATTTTAATAGGACAGCTTTAGCATCATTTTGTACAACACACATTACCGTATAGCATAACTACTCATATGGCATTAGACAAAATCATCATCGGTCGACGCGATGTCATCGGTATAAAAGAATTGGGGATTAATCAGCTAAAGGCAAAAGTTGATACTGGCGCTTATAGCTGCAGCATTCATTGTGAGTCCTATCACTTGGACGAAAATGAACTTTTGCATTATACAATCAAAGACCCTGTGACGGAACAGTTGGTGAGTATGCAAACCGACAATTACGAAATGAAGCGGATAAAAAGCAGCACGGGTAAATCGCAAAAACGCTATTTGGTGAAATTAACCATTCAGATTTTTGATAAAGAATACCGAACTTTCTTTTCCTTGAGTGATCGCAGTAAAATGCGCAACCCAGTACTGATAGGTCGCCGTATGCTTGCCGACCGATTTGTCGTAGATGTGAGTAGAAAAAACCTCTCGGCGAAGGGACTTAAGCTGATGGTATAGTTTGTAGAAGAAGGTTTATTTTGGGATGATGATAGCTTCTATCCTCATTCCACAAAAAGAAAAAATTGATAAAATAGATAGATTGGATTAATGAAAATAGCAGTTTTAAGTAGAAATTCTAATTTGTACAGTACTCGTCGATTGGTGGAAGCGGGTGAAGAGCGTGGACATGAAATGGTGGTCATAGATCATTTGCGTTGCGACCTGATCATGGAGGCTGATGGACCGCGGATATTTTATAAGGGAGAAGAAATAAATGATGTAGATGCCATTATACCTCGTATTGGTGCTTCGGTCACCTTTTATGGTTCTGCCGTAGTGCGTCAGTTTGAAATGATGGACGTATTTTCGGCCACTAACTCGCAGGCAATCGTGAGAAGTAGAGATAAGCTACGCTCTATGCAGATTCTAGCGGGACAAGGGCTCGGTATGCCAAAAACGGCCTTTACCAACTACTCGAAAGAAGAGAAAAACCTTGTTGAGCAAGTAGGTGGTGCACCCCTTATCATCAAATTACTGGAAGGAACACAGGGCCTTGGTGTAGTGCTGGCCGAGACTAAAAAAGCTGCTCAATCAGTAATTGAAGCTTTTCATGGCTTGAAAGCACGGATTATAGTGCAAGAATTTATCAAAGAAGCTAAGGGAGCGGACATCCGTGCCTTTGTAGTGGATGGTAAAGTTGTGGGTGCCATGAAGAGACAAGGCAAAGAAGGAGAATTCCGAAGCAATCTCCACCGTGGCGGCAGCGCCGAGGTAATCAAACTCAATAAAGAAGAAAGAGCCGCCGCTTTGAAAGCCGCTAAAGGCTTAGGGCTAAGCATTGCTGGTGTAGACATGCTACAGAGCGAAAGAGGACCGCTAATACTTGAAGTAAACTCTTCGCCGGGTTTGGAAGGCATTGAAAAAGCCACAAGTAAAAATATTGCAGGTAAGATCATCGAATACATAGAAACTAATCAGGGCAAAAAGGCTAAAGGTCTCATTAAGATTATTTGATTGGTTGAAGACTGATAAATTTAAAAAAGGGTAGGGTCGATCGATGGTTGGCCCTTTTTCTGTTGAGCCTTTGAAGCCCGTCTGCCTGACCTTTAAAAGGCATTCCGTTTCTTAATTCTTCTCTCAAACATGAAACGCTAACATTCGTAACCAATAGGGTCTAATATTAGTCATAAGTGACTGTCTGTTGAAACAGTTGATTCAAAATGAAAAACATGAATATTTTAGTAAGTGGAGCCAATGGTGGCTTGGGATCTGTAGTGAGTAAAAAGTGTGTTGAAAACGGATACCGCGTTTTTGGTATCAGTAATAGTGAGGAGCTACCCTTTGAGGATTGGGAAAACTTTATGCATGAATCCCACGACCTGATGGATGCTCGATCGGCAGAAAACTATATTCGTTCGCTCGAAGAAGTAGGAGAACAATTAGATGCCGCTATTTTAACTGCCGGCGGATTTGCAATGGGAAGTATGGATGAGACAAGCGCTAAGGATATACACGATCAGATCAAGCTTAATTTTGATACGGCTTACAATCTCATACAACCCCTGATGAAACACTTTAAGAAGGGTGGCCGCATCATCCTGATTGGTGCAAAACAGGTTTTTGAACCGAAACAAATGCAAGGGGTATTAGCCTATTCATTAGCTAAAAAAATGCTTGTGAACCTCTCTGAAGTAATTAATGCAGGCTATGATAAACATGGCATTGACTGTACAGTAATAGTGCCTAGCATTATCGATACAGAAGCAAACCGAGAAGGTATGCCCGATGCCGACTTTGAAAAGTGGGTGAGCCCTGAGCAATTGGCTGATGTGATCATTTACCACCTTGAAAATCCATTTGTAAAGCAAGCGGTGGTAAAAGCCTGGTCTGAATCCTAAAGGCTTGAAACCAATAAGTTGATGGCGTTTTGACTATTAGCAATTTATATACGACCGCCTTCGGGGTCAATGGTGAGAACGACCTATTTCTATAGACATGTGATCCCCTCGGGATCTGGCAACTTTGTTGATTTATAGATTTAAATAACCGTGCCTTTTTAATTTTATATACTTATCCGCTTGTTTGCACCTTAAATTTCAAATGAAGCATCATTTTTAAAAGCAGTGAAGGCTATATATAGCAAAGCACAGGGTGAGGCTCTGTGAGAAATAGAAAGCAATACTTAGCCATGAAAGTTCGTAACAAGTTGTGTCCTTTCAAGGCCTATATCATTTTATGTAATTATGCGGATAAGCATATAATTTTATGAAACATCCCGATAATAAAATGAATAAGCTTAAATGACATCCGCTATTCCTAGTTAAGAATTATGCTTATCTGCTAGTTTACAAAAAGGATCTGTTTTGTCAACGGGTAATGCATTTGATCAAAGTCAAATAGCTGGAAACATAGCAATACAAGAGGGGTATTTATTAGATCGAGGTTAGTGATGGTGTTTCTCAATATTTTTACCCTGTGAGACATTGTGCCAGCATTGTGGTACGCTGTGACCTAAAAATTACACCATGACCCTCGATGATTTACACCATGTTTCACGTTGAATGCTAGTTACCTTATAGGTGCATTAAGTTTTTGGTACAATGACTTCTGAAATTTTGCGGATGGCGTAATTGGTAGAGGTAGTTTTCAGGAGAATGTAAAGCAGCTTTATAAATGATTAAAAAAGAGCCGGCTTTACAAAAATTAGCCTGAAAGAATAGAACACGGCATAACTTTTACCTACCTAAGAAAGGCTAACCTATTGATAATCGAATTGTAGGGACTATTTTTGATTTATCAGGAGCATCGTTTTTAAGTAAGCTCTTTAAAGGTGCTCCCTTTTTCGCCATAAATAGGGCATGCTTAAAAACAGCCAAATAGTTGATAAATTAATCATAAAATCTATACTATATTTATTTCAGTGCACCGTTTTTATTCAAAAGTAATGAAAATGCTTGCACGAAAATGTCTGATTTTGTAGCTTAACCCCAGCCAATTTTCGTGATTGGTAACTAGAGACTTGTAGCTGGTTTTTTTGAAATTTAAGCAAATAGTAAAGCAGATTGAGAGGTTTACTATTTACTATTTTACAAATCAAGCGAAGCTTGTGCCGACTCGAATTTGTAGTACTTGGGACTTTTTTAGCATGCCATAAAAAGTAATTGATCAAATAGCCAAAGAAAAAAATGCAGCGTTTTCAAGCCAAAAGAGGTCGTTTTATCAGCATATTATTATTTAGCGTCATCATTCTCCCTTTGCTTGCGGTATTATTTGATCAGCCCCTGCTATTGGAAAAGCCTGTGGTATTGCTGCCACTGGCAACTCCCATTATTTTAGTGATTTGGGTTTATTTTGATACTGGTTATCGCATAGAGGAGGGCAGGTTTTATTATCGGTCGGCTTTTCTACGAGGCAGTGTTGATATTGATAGCATTCATGAGATAGAGGTGGGCAAGACCAAGTGGAGTGGCATGAAAAAAGCCGCCATTTCTCAAAATGGGATGACCATCCGATATCGACCATTTGAAGAGGTATATGTTGCACCTACCGATAATGAACAATTGATTGCGGCACTCGTGAAAATCAATCCGAGGATAGCGGTGCAGCGGTATTGATAGAAAGTAATAATGCATTAGGCGAACATTCTGCAGAAGGTGATGAAAACCTGATTTGATTGGGTCTGATAATGGGCAGCTTGATGAGTCCTCATCCCTCGCAAATAAAAAAACCGAAACAGTAGAGACTGCTCGGTTTTTCAAATAATCTGATTTTCAGCTAATTGATTGATATACTATCTGATAGCGGGTGCTAAAGTATAATCGCTGAAGTTACCCATGAGTCGCTCGCCTTCTTCACCTTTGGTGACCGCCTCAACGAGATATTTTCCACCTACAAAGCATCCTTTCCACGACTCTCCGATGCCGCCAAAAGACTCTTCCTTGTCCCCACGCGATCTGGATTTGTTGATGCCTACTTTATAGCCTCTCAATTGTGAAGCGATTCTTTTGGCCTCGTCAAGGTCGTCGCATGCGATGGAAGATACCAAGCTGCCGTTGGAAATGTTCATTTCGCTGATCAGCTCCTCTTCGGTGTCAACCAAAATGATGCTGTCCAAAGGCCCGAAAGGCTCATTGTGATAAAGCAGCGCATTTTTGGGAACGTTGAGCAGGGCACTCGGCGGATAATAGGCGCTTATGTCTTGATTGGGAAGAAAGTTGGCCGCGTCGATGGTGCCGCGATACAGACATACTGCCCCCTTGCTGATGGCATCATGATACATCGCATCTACCTCCTCTGCTTTCTTGCTGTTGATCAAGGGCCCGAAGTCCACTTTCGGTGGCTCATCGCTGCCATTTTCCACAAGTAGCGGATGCCCATAACTGATGGACTTGAGCATGCTGAGGTACATTTCTAAAAACTCAGGGAATAGCGTTCTTTGTACTACAAAGCGGACATAGGCCGTGCAGCGCTGCTTGCCATATTTGAAGCCCGACTTTAACTGCTTGGCGAGGTGATCCCAATCGGAATAGTTCCATACCCCATAGGCATTGACCCCCTCCATTTCGAGCATATATCTTTTATTTTTGTCAACCAAGCTGGCTACGATATTTCGGCCGTTGCTTTTGCCGCCTACATAAGCGAGGCAGTCTACGTGTTCGTTTTTCACAAGGGCATCACTGAGTGCGCCACCCGACCCACTTACTAAGGTGATGGGGAGTCCATTGCGCTTGGCAAAGGCAAAGCTGATAGTGAGCGAAAAAAGGCCGCCATCAGATGGGGTCTTGGCTACAGCTGCATTGCCACAAAGCATTTGTACGAGGCAGGCATGCACAAGCACCGAGATGGGATAATTCCACGAGGCAATATTGGATACCACACCTATGGGAGCACGGCTGCCGAGCATTTCTTCGATATTGTCAATATACCACTGCACGCCCATGATGCATCTTTCGACACTATCGAGCGACTGGTCGAATGGCTTACCTATTTCCCACACCAATAAGTAGGCAATGAGTTCTTTATGCTTCTCGAGATCATCGATCGTTTGTTGTACAGCAGCTTTACGTGTTGGCAGGTCGGTATTTGCCCACTCTTTCGCTTCTTGGCTTGCATGAGCAACGGCTGTTTTACAGGTTTCCAGATCGATATTGGGATAGTGCCCAAGCAATGAACCATCGATGCTAGAGTTGAAAGGCTTTTTATTGCCGGCATTTTGCCAAGAACCCATCATAAGGTTGAGAGGTTCGAAGTCTTTTTCAAATGTTTCGGGCACGAAGGCTTTCATCTGACTGAGTAGGCTGCCCCATTCTGCCTTCTGAAGAATTTTCTTTGTTGTTAGCATAAAATACAGTGTTTACATGGAATTTTATTAACAAACCACAAAAATAGACATAAGTTTATTTTTCTAAGCAGAAATATACAGGTGGATTGTTTTGCAAATAAGATGTCAGCTAGAAAGAGCCAATTAATTATTAGCAGGCCGTTATGTTGATGAAGGGAGTGAATGAGTTCCAAAGGTGAAGAAAGGTAACGGGAAGCATACTACCTTGTCATCTATGTTTATCGAGTGGATTTTGCGAGGGATGAGTATAATTGATGGGCTATTGTTCATCAATTCACGCTGCTTGATTTTAGGATTGGCATGGGCTATCACTCAACTAAAAACCACAAGAATCATTGTAGGCAGCTACTATCTCACTCAATTCTTTTAAATTTCTATTTTCTATCTGTGCCGCCAATTGAGGACAGTCAGAGAAATAAGAGGTCAGTGTTCTTCGCTTCACTCCTAAAAGCCCTTGCGTCGCCCTGATTAAAAAATCATCTCCTTCTTTTTTTAGCAGGTCCATCGTCATGGTGGTAGATGATCCCTGCTCCCACCATTCCATCTGATAATGACTGAGGCTTCCCTTTGTCCTTACTTTAAGGAAGTGTTGGGTGCCTCTTTTATCAATGGCATATTGCTCATCCAGTAGTCTTGAGCTTTTGCGCGTCAAATGAAAGCTTTCATAAGTACTACCCGCTGCCTGAAATGCGACGACATGCTTCCTTCTGAATTTTCTCCTTTTACCTTGATCATCCGTTAGCCTGATTTTTCTGTAATACTTAGGACTCACACCCCTTTCATTGATATGACTAATCTCTCCAACTATCCTTTCACCACTAGTAAGGATGAGATAGTCTTGCTCGCTACTTTCTTGGGCTAGGCATCTAGTTGGCGTAGCTGCAATCAGAGTCAGTAAAAAAAAGGCAGCTATTAATATAATTCGATAGGCGGCTTTTGGTAGGCTGGTGAAATTTAGCATGAGGATTTTATGTTGATGTGGAATGAAAATTCATGAAGCATTCATTTAAAGTCGGCTGTTCTGGTAATCAATTGATAAAGTTAGTTGAAAAAGTAATGCTTTTAGAGCGGATAATATAGTATGCTATTCTTCTTTTTTTTTTGATCAATTTCAATTAAGTAGGCTTATGGATTGTTTCCATCTCAAGAGATTGGTCAGCTTTATTGGTAAGCGTTAATTGTGTGAAGGTAGATGTAAACAGCATGGTTCAGGATTGCGGGAAGGCGTTATGAAGGCGGGGTGATGACAAGAAGGTTAATTGGGAAAGCTAAGGTAGAATGCGATCTCATTCCACAGAAAAAGAGAAGCAAGATAAAGGGGGGGCTTTTGAATAGTAGTATTAGCACACGCGACAGTCGTGCGCTAGCGGCGAATTTCAAAAGCAAGGGCGCGAAGCGCTTGTATACCCTTGTCTTTTGAAAAATTCGACCGGGCTATCTTTGCGGCAGCGATCAAAATGACTTAGTCTAGTGGCGATGATTACCTACGAATAATGATGATGCCAGCCCATCTATTTTTGAACTTGATGATCAGACATTCCTAATTCACATTTAGCAATTGAGATGTTATATGAGCTACTTTATCTAAAACAACTCGGTAATCATATCTCGGAACACACACTTAATGCCCCTTCATTACTTAATGGTTACCTCAAAAAAGTGAAAAATCCAAAAGGTTCATATTTTATGGAATCAAATGAAATTGTAGTTATAATCTATTAGAGCTACATTTTTAACAATTGAGGTCTAAATTAAACCTTTTTGAAAACATCCATTATTTGAAGTACACTTCCGGGTCGTTGTGCAGGGTCTTTATTCAGGCATTGCTTTACTATCTTTTGCATAAGCTGTGGGAGTTTATTAAAACCTGAAGGGACAAGTTCTAGCGTATTTTTCTTGATATCGCGTGGTGTGTATCCGTCTAAGCGATTTCCGAATGGATACTCCGCCGAAAATAACTCATAGAAACTAACGCCTAAGGACCAAATATCAGATTGAACCGAGTAGTCGCTATCCTGCATAACTTCGGGAGCTAAAAATTCCGGGGTGGTCATCACTTCATAGTCATGATGGGGGAGCAGAACAAAATCAGAAACCTTAACAACCTCAGCGCCATCTTTAGTAGTAACCAAAGCATTCGTCAACTTGATATCTCTGTGAATGTAACCCATTTCATGTAAAGATTGTATTCCATTCAAGAATTGCCATAGCAAATTAATCAGCTTATCCTGAGTTTTGGCTTTTTTAAGTTGTTCAATTAAAGTTCCTGACTCACAATATTCCATCCACTCGCAACAAGTATAACTACTTTCTTTAAAGCCATTTACATCTACTTTAATAAATTGAATAATATTCTCTTGATCGTGCTGAATGAACTGAGACATACTCTCGATGTATTCACCAAACTGTGATTTTGGAATAATTACCTGCTTCGGGTATAACTTAGCCTTTGCTGTGTTTTTACTACCGGACAAAAAACGCTTGATATTAATCATGGCTAGAGAAAATCATGTTATCAGTATCATCAATCCATTGCCCCTTGTTTCTTATAAACACCTTAAGATCATTTGCAATTAAACCACTATCAATTGCAAGCAGTTGCTTGTCTTGTATCACTTGAAAATCGTGTAATTGCAAGTCGTCTTTTAGCGAAAGAAAACCTTTATTGGACTTAGTAACAATAAGAAATAAACATTTCTCCTTAGCAACCTTCTTTTTTATGGCCGAAACTTGTTCTTGAAGGCATGATTGACAGCTGAAATCAGGGATTAAAATTACAGCGTCTAAGTGATCGCTCTGCTCCATACCTACTTTATGCAGCACATCTTTTAATTGATCATCACTATTTGTAGAATTACAGCCAACACAAAAAATAGTGAGTACTAAAATTGATATATACTTACTCATCGATTTCTGCCAATTGAAAACAATCAAAACTAAGTAAATCTTCACTTTGGGACTCATTGTTTGGATTGCTTTTTGAAAGGCATAATCCATCCTCTGAAACAAAATAATTGTTAGTAAAATATAATTTTCCATCAAAATAAGTCTCACCTAAAAAATTAAACTCTTGGTCAAATGTGATGATCGAAAAGGGCCGCTTTAAATAATCATAATAGGTGACATCAGTAGGATTTATACCTTCCATATTTTTTAAAGGATGATAAACAATTCGATAGTAAATACTTCTGAATTTATCATAAATAACTGGCCCATAAGACGTATGATTTACTGCATAATGAAACATGACATCATTTGAGGGATTTTTTTTGGGGGTATTTATATTTTTATTTTCAGCATGTGTCCCTGCATATATGGCTTTTGTTTCTTCAGTCTCTAAATGGTAACAATAGAGACTATCCGACTTAGCAAAGGAAAAAATGATATTTTTTGTACTTTCATTAAAAGTGGAGTATGGGCGTGCTGCATGTACGCCCCATGCAGCGTCCCTCATTGAAGATGGATAATTGGAAAAATAGTCGTAAGTTTCATTAGTTAAATTCAATCGAGAGGCTGTATGCGCTTCAAATAAAAATTTTTCGTTAGGGTTTCTATCCGGGAAAACTGTAAAGTAAAGTTGATCTTCAGAAAGAATAGGTTGACTGGTAGAATTTGCATAGATCAAACCCGTATTTTCGTTCCACGAATCACTTTTTAGCAAATTATAAGTTCTCAATACTTCACCCTTTCTATCAATTAAGCCCACGCGATAAGAGGATGCAGCAACTACATAAATACTATCCATAGTATGAAAATACAAGCCCCATAACTTTCGTAGTGGAGTTGGGCCATCCTCTATAACTTTTATGGATTTAGTCACCTCTTTTGATTTCAAATCAAAAAAATACAGAGTATTGTTTTTACCTAAAAAGACTAACCGCTGTTCATCTTCACCTATATTAACCAAATCTACATAAAACGACTGATAGTCAGTGCTATCGTTCAGAGGGAACTCAAATTCCGAATGATGAACCAATTTAAATTTAGAGTCAGGAACATGCTCACTATATTCTGTACAACCTACAAGCAAGATTACTGAAAGGAAAAGGGGGTATTTTAATATTTTCATATATTTTAAAATTTTACAAAATATTGATTTTAGTATTTTGTCATACCTCTGCGAGAGGGCTTCTTTTATTTTTTAAACGTTTTAATTACAAGCCCCCCCACTATTCACTGCCATCATGGGGATTTCATAATTACATAAAAAATGCCCCTAGAGCTACTCTAGAGGTATTGTTGAACAGATTTATTTCTAAAATATTTGCCACCACTTAGGTTTAACTACTACTGTATCTAAACAATTACCTCCTGAACCAGAACACTGTTCCCCGCTAAATACTCGGGCATTATTTCCATCAATTGTTTCAGCATCATTTGAGGCTGCACTAGTTAAACTTGTTGTTGCAAAAAAACAAAAAAAACCTAAAGTTGCGGTTGCTAAAATTTTTCCTAAATGCTTCATTTCATTAAAATTTAAAAGATTAATATTCATCAACCTAGTCACTCGACTAAGCTGAAAACAATACATAAAAATGGTCGACCAAATATTCAAATTTTTCGACAGGCGCCTATCAAAATATTTAAACGCTTTAACTTACCCATTTCATATAACCAAATTTATTATCGATTAATTACGATAAAATTTTTCACATTATGATGATAATCATATTAAAAGTCATAAAATAACATTCGCTATTTAAAAAACCACTTTGTTATTATTTTATTAACTTTTTATCTATTCTTAAATATCCACTCAGAGAGTAAATTTACAATCAAAACAGCACCCGGCACCACCGAAGGGTGGTGGGTGGGGGTTGAGGGATGGTTTGGGTGTTGAATTAATGAGGATAGTATTTGGAGAAAGTAAGCCTTCCTACTCCATCAGGGAGCGAGGATTGAGGGGGACGGGGTTAAGAGCCTTCAGCGGCGGGAGGGGAAAAGCTGCAATGAACGGGCTTTGCGGGGAGGCATTGGGAAGTGGATTGCAGCTGCGCGCGCGAGCCCCCGCGAGTCCCGGCACCGCTCTGGCAAAAAGGAAAGCGTAGCGTAGCGAAGCTTGGATTTGCCAGTAGGTTTGGCGCGGTTTTTTGCGATGGGCGGGAATGCGGGCAGGGAAAGGCAAAAACCGTGACAAACCGAAGCGGTGCCGGGGATGCGGGCGAGCCCAAACACTGGCAGCGACCGAGCGTTTGTGGCCTTTTTAGCGTGGCATTAGGGGAGCAGAAAAAGGCGACCATAAGAACGGAGACAGCTGCCGCGGCGGATGACGTAGCTGAAAGCAAAAAGCATGACAGCCTCATTACCCTTGCCTTAATGCCTGATTAGGAATGGCATGAGGGTTGGGGATCAGGCTTATGGCAAGGGCAGCCGTCTTTTTTAAAAGCCATAGGATAATAAAACGATTTTAAAAAGGGCGGCTGGGCTGGCGTGTTTTTTGCTCAGCACGGCATTCCGACGCACCGCTAACCCCGTTGGTTGATGTGAGTGTATGAAGGTAGATGCAAACAGCATTAGGCAGGATTGCGGGAGGGCGTTTGGAAGGCGGGGTGATGACAAGATGATTAATAGGGAGAGCCAAGGTAGAATGCGTTTTCATTCCACGCAAAAAGAGAAACTTTTGAACAGTAGTATTAGCACACGCGACACGCGTGCGCTAGCGGGGAGGCGGTTGATGGATTTTTGATAGTAGTATGGGTCTATTTCCAAGGCTGTGAGGTGTTGGTTCATTTTGTCTAAGTTATTGACTTTGTCCACTGCCAGTGCGATTGAGCCACTTCCAAAATGGGTGTCTATAATGGTCTGACCTTGCTTGGCATATTTTAGTAAGACCCATTCATGTAGTTGGATCGGCTTTTCGTATGGCTGTCCTACCATAAAAAAGCCTGAATCATAGATTCAGGCTTTCCGAGTTTTAACTTAAATGTTAATTTGATGAAAAAGTTTGTCGGGGTAACTGGATTCGAACCAGCGACCTCTCGCCCCCCAGACGAACGCGCTAACCGGGCTGCGCTATACCCCGAATATTGGATGGCAAAAATAAACATAATCACCCCAGCTTTGCAAACTTTATTGAGCCAAAATGCCTTTTTTACCCCCTCATCCCACCTAGCCTCTCATCCCACGAAAAAAGAACTCAGGAAAATAAAAAGCACCTTAGATCATTAAGCTGGCCCAACGCTCGCCAGTAGGAAGATTTCGGCCGCCGCTTGTTTCAGATGTAAAGTGGGGTGGCTATCTTTGTAAGTGTAATTGATCCCTCTTAAGAGATTGAAATAGTGGCTTTAAGCCAAGCGGTGGGTATAAACAAGCGGGAATTTAAACTAAACGAGCAGTATGGCAAAGGCAAACAGCACAAAGGAAACCCCTTTGATGAAGCAATACAACCAAATTAAGGCGAAGCACCCGGGTGCTTTATTGCTTTTTCGCGTGGGCGACTTTTACGAAACCTTTGGTCAAGATGCGATTCTGGCAAGCAAAGTGCTCAATATCACCCTCACCAAGCGTGCCAATGGCTCGGCAGCACATATAGAGCTGGCGGGATTTCCCCACCACTCTCTGGAAACTTACCTGCCTAAACTGGTGCGTGCCGGACATCGAGTGGCGATCTGCGATCAGCTGGAAGACCCCAAGATGGTAAAAGGCATCGTGAAGCGCGGTGTGACCGAGCTGGTAACGCCCGGACTCGCCATGAGCGACAATATCCTCAATCAGAGTTTTAATAATTACCTGGCTTCCATCGCGGGTACTGAAAAGCGAATGGGCATTTCTTTTCTCGACCTTTCTACAGGCGAGTTTTTGTGTACAGAAGGCAGCTTGGCTTATATCGGCAAGCTGTTGCAGAGCTTCAAGCCGAGTGAGATCATCTACGAAAAGGAGAACAAAGCCTTCGTCGCCGACCACTTCGCCGAGGAGTACAATACCTTCGCACTTGACAATTGGGCCTATGGATTGGACTTTGCCTATGAGAAGCTGACTACCCACTTCGGCACCAACAACCTGAAGGGCTTCGGCATCGAGGGCTTGGAAGAGGGCATTCGCTCGGCGGGCGCTGTCTTACACTATCTAGAGGAGACTGAGCATCGGAAGGTGAAGCATATATCGGGCATATCGCGAATCGAGGAGGAGAAGTATGTGTGGCTAGACCGCTTTACGATTCGGAATTTAGAGTTGGTGTATCCACAGCAGGAGGGGGGCATACCCTTGATGCAGGTGCTCGATGAGACAGTGACGCCGATGGGTTCTCGCCTATTGAAGAAGTGGATGGTATTACCACTAAAAGACGCCGCAAATATTCGGGAGCGCCATGAGGTGGTGGCAGCACTGGCTGAAGATGAGGAACTGTTGGAGGTGATCATGCAGCCCATGCGTAGCATTGGGGATATAGAACGCTTGATTTCAAAAGTGGCAGTGGGGCGTGCCAATCCGCGAGAGATGCTGTCACTTAAAAAGGCGATTCAGCACACCCTGCCCGTTAAGCAATTTTTGGCCAATACGGCCATCGCGCCGCTCAAGAAGTTGGCAGATCAAATTCACAACTGCCAATATCTGTATGATCAGATTGGCGCCACCCTCAAAGACGAGGTGCCACTGCTCACCAACCAAGGCAAGATGATCCGAGAAGGAGTAGATGCTGAGTTGGATCGCCTGCGAGCGATTGCCTACTCGGGTAAGGACTTCCTCAAGCAGATCCAAGAGCGGGAGTGCCAAAACACAGGTATTTCGTCTTTGAAGATCTCCTACAATAAAGTCTTTGGCTACTACTTGGAGGTCACTCATGCTCACAAGGACAAGGTGCCAGAAAGCTGGATCCGTAAGCAGACGCTGGTCAATGCAGAGCGATACATTACCGAGGAGCTCAAAGAATATGAGGAACAAATCGTCACTGCCGAAGATCAAATCCATGTGATCGAGCATAATTTGTTTATGAACCTCTTGCGTGAAGCAGCTGATTATGTGAGCGCAATACAGGAGAATGCACGCCTGCTCGCCACTATCGATTGTCTTTGCTCTTTTGCTTTGGTGGCCCAAAAATATAAATATGTGAGGCCTGATATCAATGAAGGTCACAAGATCATGATCGACTCGGGGCGCCATCCAGTGATTGAGCGGCAGATGCCCCCAGGGGAGAGCTACATTCCCAATGATGTCTACCTCGACGATCAGGAACAGCAGCTCATGGTCATTACCGGACCCAACATGGCGGGTAAGTCGGCCTTACTGCGGCAGACCGCCCTAATAGTGCTGATGGCGCAGATGGGTTCTTTCGTGCCGGCATCCGCCGCGGAGATTGGCATTATCGACAAGGTATTTACCCGCGTAGGGGCATCGGATAATCTTTCCAAGGGCGAGTCTACTTTTATGGTAGAGATGACCGAAACGGCGAGCATCTTAAACAACCTAAGCGAGCGCAGCCTTGTGCTGATGGATGAAATCGGACGGGGCACCTCGACTTATGACGGTATCAGTATAGCTTGGTCGATTGTTGAGTACCTGCACAACCACCCCAAGTGCAAGGCCAAGACCCTTTTTGCCACTCACTATCACGAGCTCAATCAGCTGGCTGAAGATTTTCCGCGGATCAAAAACTTTAATGTGTCAGTAAAAGAGCTCGATAATAAGGTGGTCTTTTTACGCAAGCTTAAGGCTGGAGGCAGTGAGCATAGCTTCGGCATCCATGTGGCTCAGATGGCGGGTATGCCGGTGCCTGTGGTGCATCGGGCGAGCGAGATCTTACGACATCTCGAGAAAGAAAAGCGCCAAGATACGGATATGAAGGTAGCCGCCGAAGTGCCTAAAAATAACTTTCAGCTCAGTCTTTTTGAGAGCGACCCCAAGCAAGATGAGGTGATTCGAGCCCTCAAAGAGGTCGACATCAACCGCCTATCGCCTGTCGAGGCACTACTAAAAATCAATGAGCTGAAGAAAATGTTGGGATGAGAAAAGTACAGGGGCTAATAATTTAAAAGATTCCCCTTAGGCTTGTAAAATGCAGGTGACAGTAGAAAAATTAGAATGAGATGAGGAAAAAGACCATAGAAGAGCTCACCTTGATGGAGGTAGAGGAGTTCAAGTCCAAGAAGAAGCTGCCATTGATTTTGGTACTCGATAACATTCGCAGCATGAACAATGTAGGGGCTATTTTCCGTACAGCCGATATTTTTCGGGTGGAGGAGATTTTGTTGGTCGGCATCACGGCTACTCCGCCGCATCGCGAAATCCAAAAGACGGCATTGGGGGCCACTGAAAGTGTCGATTGGCAGCATTTCCCCAGTCGCGATGAGGCATTGGCTTATCTGCGTGATCGTGAGGTGCAGCTATGCTCGCTTGAGCAAACCCATGGCGCAGTTGCTCCTGAGGAGGTAGCGTGGGATGAGCGAACGCAATATGCCTTGGTGCTGGGAAATGAAGTGGAGGGGGTGCATAACTTTTGGATTGAAGCCTCGCAGCTGTGCATTGAAATACCACAAGCCGGCACTAAGCACTCGCTCAATGTATCCGTTTCTACCGGAATATTACTTTACGAAGCTTTTAAGAAACTCAATCACTTGCTCGACTGATAGGATCCAGCCCATAAAAACAGACCTACTGAATGAAGAAGGTTCCGATGAGAAAATAAAAAAAGGCGATGCCATGCACCGCCTTATGGCAAGTCTGTAAAACAAAACTACTTAAACAAACAAACTGCCATATAATGTCTGGAGTGTAGGGATGCGGGTGTCAGATTAAAATCTGTCGCATATCCCTTGACCTTTCAGCAATAAAACGGGCAATGCTTTAAGTCTTTAAAAAACACTTATACAACTCGCGGGTAATTGTAAATGAAGCCTGATGGAAGAGAAAATCTAAACCATTATTATCAAAAAATTGCCTGTCAGTCAACCAGTGACTCAGTACTTGTAAAAAGTCATATACTCTATTTCTAAAACGTAGCTGCTTCCTGCTTTAGTTCATCGACACAGAAAAAATTTATTAATGCTTTATTTTTCAAAATGCTAAAAGAAGATTATCAGCGGTATTTTATTGCGCTCATCCCACCGGAACCTATTTTTAGCGAAATGCAGGAAGAAAAGGATCGCCTATTTCGTGATTACGGGCTGAAGCAGGCCTTAAAAAGTCCACCCCATATCACCCTTCAGATGCCTTTCAGGTGGAAGCCTGCTAAAGAAGATATTTTAATCGATTCCCTTGCGAATTTTGCAGCCTTACAGCCTACCTTTCCCATCAGCTTGGAAGGATTTGATCGTTTTGGGATGCGGGTAATTTTTGCTTCCGTGCAGCTGAGTGATGAATTGGCAAAAATGCAGCGTGAGCTTAAGCAGTGGATGCGCCAAGAATTAAAGGTCTTTGATCGGGATGGACTACAGCGGCCTTTTCATCCCCATCTTACGCTGGCCTTTCGGGATATAAAAAAGGCACTGTTTCCAGTATTATGGGCTGAATATGAAAGCCGGCAATATGAAGCCGCCTACCTCGTGGACCAAATTGCCCTGCTGAAGCACGATGGCAAGCAATGGGAGGTATATCGAGGTTTTACTTTAGGCATGTCTAGCCCCCAAAAAGATCCGTCTTGAAGCGTAGCTTGATTGACTCCTGCAAATCAGAAATGGGTCCGAAGGCATTGCGCAGCGCCTGCCGCTCCAGCTTATTGAGCTCTTTAATTTCAAGAAAGCGGCCGCTATTTTGGTTCTTAAGGCCCGATATCGCGCGAAAGCGCATCATCAGCTCGTAGGCCATTTTGGCTTCTAAGTACAAGGCCTTTTTTTGTGGTTCGAGCTCAGCAAGTAGCTCATAGCGATCGAGGGTACTACTTTTGTCTATTTGGTAATGCGACAGGCATAGTAGGCGTGCACTATCTACAAGCGGCATCATGGCGCGCAGTTTAATATCGAAGGTGTCTTTGTTCTCACCACTTTTCTCTATCAGCAAGTTACGAAAAAAGCCGAGCGGCGCTGGGTTTTGAAGACTATTGGCCGCAAGGTGTTGGATGAAGAGGGGTTCTTTTTTCACCTCACTCACAATATGCGCTTTGAGCGATTTGGCGATCTCTTCCTTACCGAATACCGCTTTCAAATCCAGAAAGATGGTTGAAAACATCACCGACTTGGGCTCGGGTTGCCGAATCCATTGACTAAAATATTGTTTCCATTGCTTGAGTGATTGGCACCATTCCGGATTGGAGGCCATGATGTCGGCAGGGCATCTCGAAAAGCCGCAAGCGTGGAGGGTTTCGATCACATGTTTCCCTAATTCTAAGAAGTATGCGTGCGCCTCTTTTTCTTTTCCCTTGCTGGGATTTTCATAGACGAGCGCATTGTCCAAGTCTGTGCGCAGCAGTTGCTCTGATCGTCCTTCGCTTCCGAGATTGAGCCAACAAAAGGCCAGCTCAGGCGAGGGGATGCGGCGCACGGCAAGCTCAAATTCAGCCATTCGGATGGCTTTTTCGATCAAGGCTTCATTGATCGCACTCATCACGCGGCTGATGAAGCTGATCGATGCCTCTTCCCGTAAATAGTTGCGAAGTAGGGCTTCTGCCTTATTTCGAATATCAGCCAGCTCATCCACTTGCTTCGACTGATTGATTTGCCGGATCAGCACACCCGGATTGTTGGCTTGGTTCAGTAGCAGGTCGTGCTCTGATATCATCCCCATCACGGGGCTGTCCGCTCGGCCCGAAGGAGTAATGACCAAGTGCTTGATTCCCTTTGAAAGCATAAAAAGCGTCAGTTCTACCACTTTTCTGTTGGGGGATGAGGTAACTACCGGGCTACTCATGATCTCACTTATCGGCCCGCCGGAAGATAGATCGGCAGCCAATACTTTCTTACGAAAATCGGTGTCGGTGCAAATGCCTAGTGGATGCTGCTGCTCATCTACCACCACGATGGATCCCACCCCCGCGGCGGTCATTTGTTGCGCTGCCTCCCTGATACTCGTATCAGCGGAGCAGCTGACAATGCTCTTTTCACCAGAGAGCGTGAGGACATCTTGCATGCGATAAAATACTTCCCCTTTGCTCCGCCGACTCAAAGCGCTAAAGCCCACTTGCGTTTTTTCCATATTAGCACGGTCATTTAGAGATCCGCTCGCAAAACCGGCAGCAAAATATAAGGCAACTTCAGAATTAGAAGTGAGGATGGGGTCAAATGAGGCCTTAGGTATCTGATAGATGAGGCATTCTTCTCGGCAGATTGCAGAAAGGGCATAAGCGCCGCCGCTTAAAATGGCGCGGGCGCCAAAGATATCCCCTTCCCCACAGACATCTACCAAGTGCTGCTTTTCTGCTTCTGGGCGTATAAGGTCTACTTTTCCCTGACGCACCAGATAAAAATGATCAGGAGGTGCCTCTCCGGCGGCAAAAATCTGCTCTTCTTTACTGAAAAAGCGAATACTCAGCGTAGCTGAGAGCGATCTAAGCTCGCCGCTATCTATCATGCTGAAAGGAGGGTAGGTTTTAAGAAAGTCAAAAACCCGCTCCACTATCATATTTGCGCTCATAAATCTCCGGTAAATATTAAAAGATTGTGTTGGGATGAGGTCTCAACGATCCATTGACTCAATTAAATAAGCTTATTTCTACGTAAAAAGCAAATGGACTTTTAATCTAAAACTGTCACCGAGACGATTCATTAATTAAGTCATGATAAGCTGATACTGCTAAAAGAGCTATGTTCTTTTACTGTTTGGTAATATCAGAGAGTATTTTACCCATTGTTATTGGGCTCTCAAACGCTTTCCTTGTAAGTTTCAATTACCTTTTCGAGCCATTCTTTGTCAGCTATTGCACCTCCCTTATCCATAGAATTAGGTAGTTCGATTAGTGCTCTTTTAGCATTTTCAAAAGCGAGTTTGTGTTTTGCCTCAGCTACTGCAATTGCGGATTCTAGCATTAAGAGAGCATATTTTGGAATTAGATCCGTATTTTTCATCTTATTCCTGTGTTCTCTTGCTTTGTCAGCATTGTCTTTATGTTTGGCTTCGAAGAGCGCCATTGTTAACCAAACACCATCTTTTCCAACTTCTGGCAGCGTATCCATGTGCTTCAAGGCCTCTTCTAAATGAAATACCGCCTTTGTTAGCATACTAATGTCTTCGTAATGATTGTAAAGAAAACCATGAATATAGGCTAAATTATCAGTTTGAAGCTCTAATTGCAATAATTCTTCTAGTGGATGGGGGTCAATTAAAGCTGGCCGTGTGCCAGAAGTAACTAAAGAAAAGTAATGAAAGATGATGTTATCTACTCGGCTTGCGGTTCCACCTTTAATGGTATTGAGTAGCTTTTTTCCATCAGAAGCATAACCCTGATGTTCTGAAGGAATTAAAGTAAGGAATCCTAAACCAAGGCTTAAAATAAAATTAAGGAGTATAAAAAACTCAAAAAGAAATCCACTTAGTAATTGGATATTGATGGGAGAGTAAAGAAAAATTAACAAGCTGACAATTCCCCAGATAAAACTGAAGGCAGGACCTCCAGCTGTAAAAATAAAATTTCTACTTACTTAGTTTTTCGTATCGTCGGGTAGGCATAGTGCAAGTCCTCCAAAAACATTTATACCCTTATTCCATCTTAATTTATACTTATCATTCTCTTTTTCTAATAGGATTGGTCCTACTGACATGAATCTAAACTTGAACTTTTGGCTCAGTTCAGCGATTACATGTCCCAGTTCGTGTATGGCTATGATCCACCAGTAAGAGAAAATAGCAGTTGGGATCATCAATAGGTAAAAATAAAATGGCGTATTAAAATCTTTCGTTTCAGCCATGGAACCTATATTATCTTGCCAATAAGCAATTGAAAAACCAATGATTGCCCCAAGAATTGAGAATGGAATGATCACGAGGATAAAATTAATGTTCTTTTTCATATTGTTGTTTTCTGATTAGGACAACCTATCATTTTGATTCTTAGCCTCAAGTAATGTTCTTTTTTGGCCTTAGATCGAGGTATATAAATACATCTTCGCTTTGCTGCCTCTTTTTTGTAAAATCTGAGAACTATTACTAAGTCCTAAAGTTAATGCAATTATTATAAAATAGTAGATAACCATTAAATATTACACTATCAATAAAGCCTCATCCCTCGCTAAAACCCAATAAAAAAGGCTAAACCAAGAGGATTACCTGATTTAGCCTTTAATAAAGTCAATTGATGCTAGACTATTTGATCTTTTTATACTTAAAAGGTCTCGGTTCGTGACCAGCTTTTTGCAATTGCTTTTCTTCATACTCGGCAAAGTTACCCTCAAACCAATTCACCTTAGCATCCCCTTCAAATACCAAAAGATGGGTAGCTATACGGTCCAAGAACCAGCGGTCGTGAGAGATGATCACAGCGCATCCACCGAAATTTTCGAGGCCTTCTTCGAGTGCCCGCAGGGTGTTTACATCTAGGTCGTTGGTAGGCTCATCCAGTAGCAGGAGGTTGGCCCCTTGCTTGAGCGTCATGGCGAGGTGTACGCGGTTGCGCTCACCACCAGAAAGCTCACCTACCTTCTTACCTTGCTCGCCGCCACCAAAATTAAATCGGCTCACATAGGCGCGCGAGTTGATCTCTTTACCTCCCAAAGAGATGAGCTCATTGCCATCACTGATCGTTTCCCACACAGACTTTTTAGGGTCTAAGTGGTCATGCTCTTGATCTACATAGGCGATAGACACCGTTTCCCCTACTTCGAAAGTACCCTGATCAGGTTTTTCTTGACCAGTGATCAGCTTGAATAAGGTCGTCTTACCTGCTCCATTAGGTCCTACGATGCCCACGATGCCTCCTTGAGGAAGCTGAAAGCTTAGGTCTTCAAACAGCAATTTATCACCATAGGCCTTGGTCACTCCATGAGCTTCGATCACCTTATTACCCAGTCGTGGGCCGGCTGGGATGTAAAGCTCCAACTTACTTTCTTTCTGCTTGGCCTCTTCACCGATCAGCTTCTCATAAGAAGAAAGTCTGGCTTTGGATTTTGATTGTCTTCCTTTTGGCGACATGCGAATCCACTCGAGCTCACGTTCGAGCGTTTTAGATCGCTTGCTTTCGGTCTTTTCTTCTTTTGCGAGTCTTGCCTGCTTCTGCTCTAGCCATGAGCTGTAGTTGCCTTTCCAAGGAATCCCTTCCCCACGGTCTAGCTCGAGCATCCATCCGGCCACATTATCAAGGAAGTAACGGTCGTGAGTCACTGCGATCACGGTACCTTTATATTGCTGTAGGTGGTGCTCTAGCCAAAGGATAGATTCTGCATCAAGGTGGTTGGTAGGCTCATCAAGTAGCAATACATCCGGCTCCTGTAACAGCAAGCGGCAGAGGGCTACTCTTCTTTTTTCACCACCAGAAAGGTGTTCTATTTTTGCATCTGCAGGAGGAGTACGTAGAGCAGACATGGCTTTTTCGAGTCGGGCGTCTAAGCTCCACGCGTCTACTTGGTCTAATTTCTCTTGTACTTCCCCTTGTCGGGTGATGAGTTTATCCATCGCATCTGGATCGGCTAATACATCCGGATCTGCAAACTTGAGGTTGATCTCTTCAAATTCGTTGAGCAGGTCTACTACCTCTTGCACGCCCTCTTCTACAATTTCTTTCACCGTTTTCTCTGGGTCAAGAACAGGCTCTTGCGCTAGGTGACCGACTGAGTAGCCGGGCGAGAAAACTACCTCTCCGAGATACTCCTTGTCAATACCTGCGATGATGCGAAGTAAGGTAGACTTTCCTGATCCATTCAGACCGATGACACCGATTTTGGCACCGTAGAAGAAGGAAAGGTAAATGTTATTAAGTGTTTTTTTATTGCCCGGGTAGACTTTACTCACACCGGCCATAGAGAAAATAATTTTTTCGTCGCTCATAAGAAGAGGGTTGCTTAATACTTGGTTGTAAATTTGATAAACTTAATTAGATGATCGCTGTTAGCTATCACTAGACATACACACGATTAAAAAGCTGTAATGGCTGTAAAAATAAATAGAGTTTTATGAATGTTAAAGCGCATTTGTTTATTTTGCAGTCAAATAGCGATCTAAACATTAAAAACGCAAAAAAATTGGAACAGCCGTTGGATCATCCTTATGGGTATATAAAAGAGGGGAAGGTGTATTTGAAGTCATTTTTACACTTTCCTGAACGACAAATTGGTGAGGTAAAAGAAAGTGTCGAGTCGACGATTGAATATTTCGAAAATCGATTTGAAGCCATACAAGCAAAAGTAGCCGATTTAGAAAAAAATATTGAAGAGGCAGAGAATAAGGGTTCTTTTCTGATGAAGCTCGTTCATATGAAAGAGCAATTGGGAAGCACTGACGCTCTGGGAGATTTTACGCCTTTATACGAGCGTTTAGAAATTTTAGAGCAAGAGCTAGAAGCTTTAATTGCCCAAAATAGAGCTCGTAACCAGGAGATCAAGTCCAGTCTGCTACAAGAATTACAAGATGCCTTGACGAATCGTGATTGGCAGCAAGCAACTGACGATATTAAAGATATCAAAAGCAGATGGATCAAAACAGGTGCTGTGGGACCTGATAAGAAAGAAGAAATTGAAGATAAGTTTGAAGAGCTTGTCGATGATTTTTTCACACGAAAAAGAGAGTATTTTGAAAGAATCAACGAAGAAAAAAACAGAAAAACTGCTTTTTATCAAGATTTGATTAATGCTGCAAAGGATCTTTTTAATGATTCTCCACAGGAAGACTCTTTAATTAAATTGAAAAGTTTGCAGCAAGAATGGAAAAAAGGCCCTTCCGTGCCTGTGGCTTTGTACAAACAGCTTCAAAAGGTCTTTACCAATGTCAACACAAAGACTTTCAATAAAATTAAGGGACGAAGCAATCAAAATCGCAAACCGAGAACGAACAGCGTTCGCACATTTAGTGCTGCTCCACGCATGAACCCCGAAGAAGCTCAGACTATGCGCTTAGAGTTAGCGGCTAAAGCCGAGGCTTTATTAGGACAAATCGGTAAAGAAACAGAAGATAAAGCTAGAGCCTTACAGCAAGAGTGGAGAAAAACCGGAAAAGTAATGGGCCAAGAATCTTATGACTTGATGAATCGCTTTAATCTGGCGATTGATAGAGTTCTTGAGCTTAACTTTTTAGAAAGCTTGGCAGAAGTCAAAATACCTAATTACAAAACTCTGGGAGCCAAAGAAAAAGCAACCGAAAAGATAAGCCTTCTAGTTAAGCTCCTCACCAGAGACAAAAGTGACTTAGCAAACTTGCAAGAGAACATGCTAAAAGTAAGAGGTGAGGGTAGCTTTAAAAAGACGCTGAAAAGCAAATTGAATATACAACGTCGCAAGGTAAAAGTAAAAGAAGAAATCTTAAGCGAACTAAGAAGGTTTGCTTGAGCTGCTCCTAAAAAGAAATCATTAAACCATTGAAAAAGTAAATCAATGGTTTTTTTATTATGCTTATCGGCATAACTACATCAATAGATATACGCACTGAAAAGAAACTGCTTGTTACTTTGTTCCGCCCATTCAGGGCTAAGTCATGCTGTCTATTTCTCACAGGGCTTCACCCTGTGCTTTGCTATATAGCGCCTTCAGCGCTTTTAAAACTTAGTACTTCCTTTGAAATTTAAGATGCAAACAAGCGGATATGCATATTTTTTATTTATCAGCTTGATAGCATAAAGCTTTATAAAAATCCAATCTAAATTGTCATGAAGGAGCTTGAAAAAAGAATTCAAGAGTCAGAAACACGAATTTTTAAGGCTGTTTTTCCAAATACAACCAATCATTACGATACCCTATTTGGGGGTACAGCAATGGCTCTGATGGATGAGGTTGCTTTTATTGCTGCCACTCGTTTCAGCAGAAAACGTGTGGTTACCGTAAGCAGTGATCGGATTGATTTTGAGAAGCCCATTCCAGCGGGTACAATTATTGAACTCGTGGCTCGAGTAGTTCAGATTGGAACTAAGAGTATAAAAATCAAAGTAGATATTATCATAGAGCAGATGTACTCCTCGCATCGAGAAAAAGCCATAACAGGCGAGTTCACCTTTGTAGCTGTAGATGAAAACAAAAAAGCTATTCCAATATTAGAATGACCTTATAGGCCTGTATACATAGAATGAATACAATTAAGTTTTACCATTTCAAACTTAATACGTATTGGTAAAGCTCTTTAAGCATTTCTTCACCATTAAACAATGGCTTAATCTTTATGGCTTATTTTTTTGTATTGACCAAGGGTGTTTTTCAAAGCGTCTGCCACGGTTTTACGAAGCTTTTTTGGTTTTAAAACAATCATATCCTTACTATGCTGTAAAATTTCGTGAATGAGATCTTGAGTAATGTACAACTTCCACTGAAATAAAACTCCATTTTCGCCTTCTGACATTTTTCTTTGGCTAGAGTGCCAAGGTAAAGACTCGATGTATTTAGCGCTTTCGTGAGAGCAAAACACTTCCACCTTATGTACTTCCGCACCTTCTTCTGGTTTGGTAATACCAAAGCAATGCTCAAAGTGAGCTTCGGGGTCAAAAGTTTTCACCATTCTTTTTTCTGGATATTCTTTAAGTGACCCTATCACTATGCGATCAAGAGAAAAATGCTTGATTTTATTATCCTTTTTATCATTGGCTATCAAGTACCAGCGGTGCTTAAACTCTTTTAAAAATAATGGATCTACAAGACGTGACTCCGCTTGTTCATCTGTGAATTTGTGATAATCAAAAGCACATACGTGATCTGCTTCGATGGCTTTTTTAAGTTTATAAATATGCTCGGTGCCATATGCCTCCCTTTCTTCAAAAGCAAGCGAATTTTTCATTTTCGCACCAATTTCAGAAATTCTAAAAATGTCAAAATTTTCCAGAAGCCTCGTTTGCATGGCGTCTTCCTCCGTGATCTCATATTTTTTAATATGGTAATTATATCTGATTTCAATGCCAAAGATACTCTCTATTTGTTCAATATAGCGCTGAAAGGTACGCTGAGAAAGGCTGTAGTCTTCGGCATCAATTTCTCCTGCAATGGTAAGTGCATCCTCGAGTTCATTAAAATCAGCGGCAGAAACACGAAGACGATCAATAATGTGACTAAATACTTTAAGTGTAACAACTGTTTTCATAGCTTTTGGGTATCGGTAATAATATATTGGCCTAAAGTCACAAACTTTAATGCCAATATATAAAAATACAAAAACAATTCCTTTTTTGGGTATTACGCTTACTAAATAAATTGATTCAAAATTAAGACCACGTAATAAGTGGTATGTATTTATAAGTTTTATAGTATAATATAACTCGAAAAGTTGTCGTGACGAGAAGACAGGATGGTGCGCCCTTTAGCCGTTCAGTAAATCATCTTTTTGGGTTTTCTACTTTATTAATCGCGATTTGAGCAAGATTGTAAATACTACAAGAAGTAATCTTCAGAGGTAGGATGAGGTATTTTAGTAACACTTAACCTAAGAAATGCCAAAAAAACAGATTAAAGGCAGCTTAAAAAGTCCATGTATGATTTTACAGATACACCAAAATTTGAATTATGAGAGGGGTACAGAATCTGATTTTTCGAATTCTACTATTCTCATACTAAGCATAAAAAGAGAAAAACTGTCGGTTGGCGTTCGTTGTATCAGCCTTACTCCCGAAAGGCAAATCATTAAAATAAATGGAGTCTATGGTCGCTTCACCTGACCTGAAAATAAAATAGTGCCTGTACTAACTTCACTAATTATAAATAAAAAAGGCCTATTTACATTGACTACTAAGGGTTGGGGGTTGTAAGGAGCTGTAGACACAGGCATTACTTCAATGGCAGTGGCTGCGGCAGCTTCGGTACCTTTTTCGTCAATCTCAATAAAAGTAGATTGAAGCACTTGGCTAACAAAAAACCTCTCTTGGCCATCAAAAATTTTATCGAGTTGAGCTTCACTTCTATTGAAAATTCGCTGAACTCCCATTGTTTGAAGATCTCTAACAATCGATGCTTTATATTCTACCTTAAACTTGGGCAGTGATAATTCTACGCTTCTGGTAACTAGAGCGTCAATCCGTTGGGTGTATTCATCAACTCCCAAAGAGCTAATTACTTCCTCCAAGGTGCTATCTTCATTTGGAAGGATGATATCCATTGTATAATTGCCTTGATGATAGGGCAGTCTCAGCATTAAAAAATTAGAGCCAAAAGCACAGTCAAAGTTTTCAGCAATATTCATGGTAGGTACCGTCAGCTTACCTTCAGATGTAAAAAAATCTTTATTTTTAGTTTGTTTAGCATCAAACTGATGCCGCCAGTCGCCTTTAAAGTAGAGCGCATTAATAAGATAGGCAGCAGCGTCAGGACTGAGGGATTCCAGCAATTGATTGATTTTATTTTCTGTATTGCGAGCTACCCAATCGTTGATAATACCAGCAGAAGATGGATCTGCAAAACTTAATGATTGGCTGATGGCATTATAATGTTCTTGATTGAAAGCCTCGAAATCAGGGCTGAAAACATAGCCTTCATTGCTCCAAAGTGAATTAGCTATTTGGACCCTAACCTTTGAATCAAGGTTTGGAAAGGTGTTTTGCAGCCGTTTCATGAAATTATGAAAGCTACTTTCCTCATCCCGCGCAAATCCAAAAGCTTCAAGCAATTCATCTCTCGTTTCCGCACTACTCCCGCTGGTAAGCATACCCAAGGCCAAGGATGCAGAAAGTGGGCTTACCATGATGTTTTCATCAGGATGAGCGATTAAATGGGACTGTGTAAACCCCCAACCAAAGCGATTGCTTTGTCCTACCAGCTGCCGTTCGGTCGCATTGAGGGTGATTTCGACCTTGTCACCCGCGGTGGCAGTTTCATCTTGAAATAGTGAACAGGAACTCAAAAAAATAATACTGAACAAAAGGATGATGAGCGTTTTCATAAAAAAATTTACTGTTGGCGAATGTTTTATATGGGTGTTAATATACGAATATTCTACTCAATTATTTAAGTTATATTGGATTAAGTTGTACTCGCCTATTCCTGATCATAAGGCATTTTTGCCGATCTTAAGCTTCATGGGCGGTCGATCAATAAAGCTGTTTAAAATTCCCTATCTGTAATTATATTTAGGAATGATATAGGATTGAATAACTTTGACATACAATAGACAACAATTCTTCCCTATCGACTACTTTTTTTGAAAGTGATATTGCCGATGAAAGTATTATTGGTAGAATCAAACTTGAACTATTTAGAAAGTAGCGTATTAGTCAACACATACGTTTAAATGGCACTTCAGAAACATACACTTTATTGGGTTTTACAAATCATTGGATGGACCACCTATGCTTTTCTCAATGTATTTTTTCTTCTCCTCAGCACCGATCAGTTGTTTGTTGATCAAATAGCCACCTACTTCTTATCAGCAGGTTTTTATCTTTTTTCTACGCACATGCTGCGTAAGCTAATCATTTCTCAAGGTTGGTTGAAAGCATTTTTAGGAAAAGTAATACCTTATTTATTGATTACCTTTTTTGTACTCAGCCTTTTAGCGTTTGTCTTTCAAGTTTTAGTAAGTGCGGCTTTTGGTATCATCGATCTAGAGCGCGACCTGCAGTTTAGGAATTTCTTTGCCAATGTCTTCTCGTCACTCATTCTATTCATTTTATGGACGCTGATTTACTTCATCTACCATTATTTCGACAATTACAATACGTCCTTAAAATACGAAGTAGCTATCAATGAGGTAAAGCTCAAGCGTTTGCGCTCTCAGCTCAACCCACACTTTATCTTCAATGCGCTCAATAGCATTCGAGCGTTGGTAGATGAAGACCCCGACAAATCGCAGCGGGCGATCACCCAGCTTTCCAACATTTTGCGCAACTCACTCGTGATGGACGATAAAAAGCTGATCGGCTTCTTAGATGAGTTGGCTACGATCAAAGATTATTTGGCGCTCGAAGGCATACGTTTTGAAGAAAGACTCAAAGTGAAACTAGATATCGCCGAAGGCTCGAGTTATTTCGATGTGCCTCCACTCATGCTACAGACCTTAGTAGAAAATGGTATCAAACACGGTATATCCAATATCGTGGCTGGGGGCTTAATCGAAATCCGCACAGAAGTGGGCTCCGATCGGCTAGTGATTCACATCATCAACAGCGGACAGCTCGATCCTAACAAACCCACCGAATCGGGTTATGGTATTAAAAACACCAAAGAAAGACTTGAACTTCTTTACGGAAATGAAGCAAAGTTTTCAATCGCCAATATGGATGAAAAAAATGTGATTACTACCCTCGAAATTCCAAGAAAAATTTAGTTGGAATGATGGGGTATCAGTCTACATGAGGTCCATTAAGGATCACTTCTATGATTTAGCCGCTTTTTATAACCAGCCTATTTACTCAGCTTATCTTTTATAAGCTTTACGTGCTTGAGATAAAGCGCATGATTGATTAGAGATAGTGCTTCAGCATTTTCCTCCTCATCGCCAAGCACAGCGAGTATTACCTCTAGCAGTTGATCAAAGCCTTCGGATGCGTCTTCCTGATACAATTTTTGTAGGGCAGCGCTAAGTTGAGAAAGATCAGGCACCAAATCGGAATCGAGCTTTTTTACGTTCACCAGCTTTTCTGGTGCTTTTTCATAAAAATCCTCATTCTCGTCCTCCTCCGACTTTCCTTTTTCCTTGAGAAATTTACTTAAATCACTAAGTGTATTTTTCTTTTTAGCCATGGCAGTAGCAATTGTTTATTGTGGAATGATACCGATAATTTCCTTAGCTTGTTTTAGATACTCCTTTTCTGGGAGGATTGTGCTAAAGTTGGCATAAAGATTTTTCATGGGTACAAAACTTTGGATCACTTGGGCGTCGAGCTCTTCAAGTTGCTTAAGCACCGTATTTTTCTTGGTAGAACTGTGGATTCTATTGGGAAGCACAGCAATCACCAAGTTGGGATTTTTCTCTTTGGCAGGTTTAATATCTTCTAAAGTTTGATAAGTAACCAAGAGGTCGTTTTGAGTCAATGAGGTGGGTACAATCACCAAGTCACTTGCTACGCAAAGCTTTTTAATATTAACATCGGTGGTTTTACCTGCGCTATCGATAATCAAATAGTCGATGCGGTCATCAGCCTTAAGCTGATCCATCTTTTGCTGAAGCTCATCCTCCTCGGCACCAATTATCTGAAAGAGCGATTTCTTGTTGGCCTTTGACTGATGCTCTTCCATTTGCCGCAGCGTACTTAGGGTAAAGTTAGTGTCTGTTTCTACGAGCAGGGGCGTGTAGCCAAGGTTGGCGAGCATGGTCGCAAGATTAATCGCATTGGTCGTTTTACCTGTGCCACCTTTTCGGCTGATGAAAGAAATTACTTTTGCCATATCATTGCTATTTGCCTCTAAGTTAGTTGAAGCTGTGATATGTTGCAAAAATTTGTTGGTATTCTATTTTAATTTTAAAATAAGATAGGGGCTCAATAATCATTATCAAGCTCAAATTCTAGAAAAATCACCGGATCACCCCCTCATCCCCCGCGAATAAAAAGCTTTATCTTATCACAAAATCTTAACTACAGTCAATCTCGTAGAATGATATATCTCGTTATTATCGTAAATTTACTTTGATGTGGTAGGGATGAAGAGGTGAGTCGAATGGCCTAGTTAAACACCTACCTATAATGAGATTTTTTAAGTAATCATTAAAATAGTTGATAATCATGAAAAAAGGGTTAAAAATTTTTGGAGCGGTGATTGGTTTGCTGCTTTTGCTGTTGATATTAACACCCATTCTCTTCAAAGGGAAAATTCTCGAAAGAGTGGAGCGCGAAATCAATGAGAGTGTTGATGCGACAGTATATTTTGAGCGTTTTGGCGTACAGATATTTCGGAACTTCCCCAATCTCACCCTCACCCTAGGCGACTTTGGTGTGGTAGGAAAAGGTGACTTTGAAGATATACCGCTCGCTGTAGCGGAAGAATTTCGTGTAGTCGTCAATCTTCGATCGGTACTTTTTGATGATCTGCTTACCATCAAGCGAATTGACCTTCTGGAGCCGAAAGTCTATGTGAAAGTACTTGAAGACGGCAGACCTAATTGGGACATTTTCCTTGCCGATAGCGAAACCGTGGACGAAGAGGAAGAAATTGAAGGCGAAGAATTTAAATTCCGCATTGACCGATGGAGCATTACCGACGGTCACTTCATTTATGATGACGATTACCTTACTTTTTTCATGGAGCTCAAGGGGCTACAGCATAAAGGAAGCGGTGACTTCACTCTGAGTCAATTCGATCTATTTACCGACTCACATGTAGACGAACTCAGCGTCCGATTTGACGGGGTGGAATATCTCACTAAAAAACAGCTCGAGCTCGATATGGTGCTGGGTATGGACCTTGATGCTTTTAAGTTTACCTTCAAAGAGAATCAAGCCAAGCTCAATGATTTTGCATTTTCATTTGACGGCTTTTTTGCAATGCCAGAGAGCGATATGGAAATGGACATTGCTTTCGCCGCTGAGCAAACTGATTTCAAAAACCTACTTTCATTGGTGCCGGGTATGTTTACCGAAGATTTTGATCAGCTAACTACAGAGGGCGAGCTAGCCTTCGACGGCTACGTAAAAGGCATATTTGGTGAAGAATCCATGCCGGGATTCCTATTTAATCTAAAGGTGGTAGACGGCTTTTTTCAATATCCAGATTTGGCGGAGGCAGTTCGTAATGTGCAAGTAGACTTTACCGCAGAAAATAAAACGGGTGACTATGACTATACTCGCATTGACCTGCGTGACTTTCGCATGGAATTAGGGCCAAACCCTATTCAAGCAAAGCTTTTGATGGAAGATCTAGTAAGTATGGAGGTAGATGCAAGCCTTGATGCACGACTGGACTTATCATCTCTGCGTACTCTTTTCCCAATCGAAGGCATCGATCTAAGGGGTATATTCTCTGTGAAGGCCATGGCCAATGGCGGTTATGATGAAGAGGCCAAGCGCATGCCACAGCTAGACGTGGCTATGACGCTAGAAAATGCAAGGATTCAAACTGCCGAATTTCCTGAGCCACTCGAAAATATGCAAGCTCGTATGAGCATCAAAAATGGCAGTGGTCAGTTTAAAGATCTGCGGGTAAACTTAAGTGACTTTTCGATGAAGCTCATGGACAAAGAGTTGACTGCAAAAGCACTCATCAATGACTTAGACGATATTAATTGGGATGTGAATGTAGCAGGCGCGCTAGATTTTGAACAGCTTACTAAGTTTGTTACGCTTGAGGGAATGCAACTTGCTGGACTCGTAGAAGGAAACTTGACTAGCAAAGGCTTGCTTTCTGATGTTGAAAACGAACGATGGGAACGGCTTACTACCTCTGGTGAGTTTAAATTGAGCAAATTCAAGTATGAAGATCAAGATCTGGAATTTCCATTTGAAATCAGCACGGCAAGGATGAACTTTGACCCTCAAAAAATTGAGCTTACGGACTTTTCCTCTCGCATGGGGAGCAGCGATTTTCAATTGAACGGGAGTATCAATAATTACCTCTCTTACATCCTTAAAGACGATATGCTCAGCGGCAGGCTACAGCTAAAGTCTGACCTAATCAACGTAAACGAGCTGATGGGAGCTCCAGAAGAAGAAGTAGAAGAACAAGAAGGCGGGATGGAGGTCATTGGTTTACCTACCAACCTAGCGTTTATCTTTACCGCTGACATCAAAGAAGTGATTTACGACGATATGCGCATGCAGGCGATGCGTGGTGAAATCCGCTTGGAGGAAGGAGTACTTCGCATGACGAATCTTGACTTCAACACATTGGGTGGAAGTATGAGACTAAGTGGTGCGTATGACCCACGCGACCTAGAGAACCCACAGTTTGACTTCAAAATGGGTATAAAAGACTTCGATATTCAAGAAACTTTCAAAACCTTTAATACGGTGCAGCAATTAGCACCTGTGGCAGAAAAGCTAAGTGGAAAGTTTTCTACCAACTTTGATTTGGCCGGCCTTTTGGAGCAAGATTTATCACCCAATATGAGCACACTCATTGGACAAGGACTTTTAAACATTCCGCGAGCTCAAATGTCTGACTCCAAGATCATCAGCGGGGTAAATCAACTGAAAGGTAGGAGTAGTAGTGGAGATGTGAGCTTTAGAGACTTACTGCTTTCCATTGAGATCAAAGAAGGAAGAGCCTTTTTTGAACCGTTCGACCTTGCGGTTGGGGGGCAGCAATTTACAATGGGAGGCAGCAATGGCTTGGATGGTAGCATTGACTATCGCATCAAAACCACCGTAGACGGTGGTAACATTGGTCAGGCCGTGAATCAGGCCATTTCCTCACTTACAGGTAGAAACTTCGATGCAGCTTCGGCCATAAAACTTAACTTTGGAGTGACAGGAACTTACGATTCACCTAGAGTACGCTTGTTGAGTTCAGAAAAAGATGATTCAGCCAGCGGTCAAGCTCGCTTTGCAATAAGCGGTGCGGTTGACGATAAACGACAAGAACTAGAAGACGAACTCGAAAAGCAGCGCCAAGAAGCAGAGGATCGTGCACGTGCAGAAGCGGAAAAACTGGAAGAAAAGGCACGTAAAGAAAAAGAAGAAGCAGAGCGCAAAGCACGTGAAGAGGCTGAACGCTTGAAAAAAGAGGCTGAAGAAAGAGCTAAAGAAGAAGCTGAAAAAGCCAAACAAAAGGCTAAGGAAAGAGTGAAAAACATCTTCAACAACTAAATTAAAATCTCCTTTTTAAATAAAAGCTCAATGATTCATAAGTCATTGAGCTTTTATTTTTATGTCTATACAGAAGATTGCAGAAGTCACATTGCCGAAAGCTTTACACAGCCATAAGATAACTGGCAATCATGGTGTAAAAGATTGAGCGACATGGAATAATTTTTTTAGCTTAGTGATTACCACAGGGTCAAACCACTAATCATACAGCATCGGTCCCATTGAGACAATAAATAGCACTCTTGTACGACTATATCTCAAGCAAGCTCGCTTTGATGGAATTTTTACTTAATGACAAAACAGCTCAGTTTTGTTAACTAGCGGATTAGCATACATATTTTTTATCGCCTACTTTGTATAGATGACTTCCGAGTACTTTCAGAATGACCTCAGCAATAATACTAATAAAATCAAATCGCATAAAAAATACTTCAGTAGCTATTTCAACGAAACTACATCGCCAACTAGAAAATATCACAATTAAACGCTATCTTTCTATGTGCTACAAACTTATATGTTTGTTGATTGCTCCTGTACACAAGTAATAAATAACTTTTACCAAAACTATGAAAAGAACTTACCCAATATTATTAATGCTTATTTTTAGCTCTTTAGTTTTAATGAGCTGCGATTCACTCTCTGAAGAAAGAGAGGCAGAAATCAAAAATGATGTAGAAAGAATATCCTCCATTCTCTGTGAAGTAGAAAAAATAGAGAAAAAAGGAGCTGACGCTAGTCAAGATGAACTAAATAGCGCCTTGCAACTTTCTTCAGAAGGCGCGCAGCTTGCTATTGAAATGGAGGTAAAATACGATCACTGGAAAGAAAAAAAGACCTTCGAAACCATGATGGGTAGAGCAATGAAAAAATGCAAATAGATTGAATAGCGCACACCTCAATTTATTGTAGCAAAATAAAATTGATGATATTTTCAATTGATCAAACAAAAAAAAATAAATCTAACGTTAGCATAGCATCTTTAATCTATAAAAACTACACAATGAAGAAGATTCTATTTTCCATGATCCTAGCCTTTAGTTTCACCTTTGTGCTAAGTGCATGCAGCGACGATGAAGAACCTGGGGACCCAAATGCTTGTGTTAGTCAATCTACTGACTTCGCAGAATGCTTATCTTGTTGTCAATCCAACGGATTTTCAGGAGCTTCTTTACCTTTAGATGCTAGTGGTAATACAACTACCTGTGAATGTAGATAAGTACTAGCTACGATCATTCAAAATCAACCAGCAATCCTCATCAAGAGGTATTGCTGGTTTTTTTCAAACTTCTGTGATATTTACTGGAGACTATCAATTCATAACGGAAAATCAAGCCCACCTTCATCCCTATTTAAAAATAGGTCTTCGGAAATAATAAAAAAGCACAGCATGAAATCCATACTGTGCTTTATGCCTTTAAAAACCTATTATATTATCTCGCTGACGCAGCAGAAATGGTAGGACCAAAAAATACCGCATTCATCAGAAGTTTGTTAGTACCAAACCAAAAAGCTCTAAAATTAGTATTGTCTGTAAAGTTGATCACCCTACCCCTACCCGACCTACTGATGGCCACGCTAGGAGTATTTCCGAGCTTGTCTAAGTTTTCCTTAGAAATATATCCACTCAACAACGGACTAGAAGTATACCTGATAGGATGAGCATAAGCATTACCACCATGATCTAGAAAAATTGTACTATTTCTAAAGACAGGCATCTCATCTCTTTCATAGCCATAAAGTAAAGGGTGAGTCAAATCTACCGATGAATTAAAAATAGCACCACCAATAAACTGTGTACCTCGATTGTTTCTTAGATCTTCATAGGCTAAATACTCTTTTTCATTATCCTCACTGTCTGAAGATAAGAAAGCAACATTATTGATTCCCGCATTTTTAGCCCATGATATAGCACTTTTATAGACGATCAGGTTACCTCCACTATTGACCCAAGTCTTTATCTTGGCAGTTTCAGAATCGCTTAGTCGATAGTATCCATCTACCATAATGAGGGTATTGTAGCGATCAAGGTTTGCCGATCCAAGCCTTTCAGTTTCGAGTTTAGTGATTTTCATATCGTATCGCTGATCGAAAAGGTGCCATATTTCACCTGCATCATACGAGCGAGTGCCCGCACCCACAAGTACCGCAACTTCTGGTTTTTCTATAGGGATGAGACTAGGAGAACCTAAGTTGACTCCGCCCGTGAGGCCTGTATTCAGCGCATGTGCCTTCACGCCTGTGCCTTTAAGTGCTAGCTGCAAATCATCATAAACAGCATCGGCCGATGGCTCTTCTTGAATGCCTAGTGCCAGCAAAATACTGCCAGGAGCAAAGCTTTTACCCTCTGCAGATGTAATTTCTTTAGTACTTACCCTTAGCCGATAGTCTTTCTCTAGCAAGGCATTTACAGCTTTAGGAGCATAGTAGTCGGTGTATTCCAAGATATAGGCGTACTTGCTCATCCCACCTATAATTTCAGGCTCAGGCATTTTCACCTCCTCAATTTTATCACCCAAAATTGAACTGCTATAAGCACGACCTTTCAACTCTCGGTAATCCAAATTGAATGCCAGTGGCAATGTCCAAGCAGAAACATCATAAAAAAGTGAATCTGTAAACTCGGTTCTTTTTTCAAACATCCCTTTTATGAGTCGGTACTGTTTCTGTTGCATCGGCACTAACTATAAGTGTTTCTTCTTTTTTCAATCCATCCACATCCTTTGCAGCATGATATACATCAATTTCATGCATCCTAAGTATGTCCACTAAATGCATCAGCCGCGATTGATCTTTCTCACTGAGTGCATACGCTTTTATCTCATCAGTCGACGCCTGTCTTATGGCAGACTCATAAAAAGACTTTTGGTAGTCTAGTAGCTCCACACGCATCTGATATACCGCTTCGGCGGTAGAAAGTGTAGTGGCTAGCTGATTGCGAATAGTGGCAGGAAAGCTAAGTAAACCGTTAACACTCTCTTGCAAATGACCTCGCGAGCTCGCCTGCTCAAAAAGAATTCCTATACTTCCGTTGGCATCCGGAAAGGTAGATCCTTTACCGTAATAAAAGTCATCAAAGCTTTCCTTGCTATAATATAGCGTTCCGATGCGATCCAGATACTTGGCGTGGTAGTTAGCGATATCTTCAGTAAGCGATTGGTTTTTTTCTGGTGTAAGAGGATGAGTACGTGAAGGGATGCCTGGTTGGAAGAAATAGGTTGAGTTGGTACCCATTTCGTGGAAGTCGGTCACCACATTAGGCTTCCATTCGTGAAAACTTTGCACCCTCGCTCTCGACTCAGGATGCTGCACAGGCATCCAATCGCGGTTGAGGTCAAACCAATAGTGATTGGTTCTTGCTCGCGGATAAGCTTCGTTGAACTCACGGTCTGCAGGATCGGGATTAAGGTTTTTGCTTTTGTGCATATTGACCCATGTAGAAAAGCGGTGCACTCCATCAGGGTTGAGCGCAGGGTCAATCAACATAATGGTCTTTTCAAGCTGCTTGATTGTTTTTTCATCTTGCGCTGCCGCAAAGTGATACGCTGCCAATACAGCTGCATTTACCGCACTAGGTTCATTACCATGCACGCTATAGCCTTGAAAAAGTACAGCTGGCATCTCGCTAGTGTCAAGATTTGCCGACTGATCTGGGTCACTGAGCTTCTTATGCTCGGTTTTGATTTCATCTAGTCGGCTTAAATTTTCTGGGGTAGTAATCGTGAGTAAGATGATCGGCCGATTTTCATGAGAGCGACCAGTCACTTCAAGCACAACACGATCGGAAGCTTGAGCCAATTCTCTCATGTAGTAATAAAGTTGATCATGGCTGATGTGCCACTCACCAATCTCATATCCTAAAAAAGACTTCGGAGTTGGGATGTTGGGGTCATAAGTTATGCTGTCAGGTAGATAGTAGTTGAGGTCAACTTGAGCTTTGGTGAAGCTCACACTAAAAAGCAATAAGCATAAGCTGAGGCTAAGGTATCGAATCATTTTTTAATTACAAGATGCCTTATCTATGCTGTTTAAGCAATAAAATTTATATAATCGGTGGGAGATAAAAGGAAGAACATCAATGGAAGGCCTTTTCAAACTGGTGGATAAAGAGCCAATCGAGCCGTTTGAGAAAAAATATAAAGATAGATAACCATAAATAAAATGTTATAGCTACATAGTGTAAGCTAGTGCTCAACTTTGTATGTTATGCTTGATGCATGGGTTATAACCGCTTTTGAATCAAATTAATAGTGGAAAAGAAACATTTTTTCAGTCAAGTATATGAGCAATAGCGGATTTCAAGTCTATTAAATGCACCAACCTTGATTTTACCATTTCACTTGCTATTGCTTGTAAACTATGATTGGCAGTTGTACTTTTATTCGTCCATGCCTTGGCTCAGACTCACTCTTTGACAGGCTTTGATTATGCGGCTTGATAAAAAGACTTGACAAAATAGGTGTGACTGATAAGGGTCGGCATTACTTCAAAAATCTAATTTGCAAATTCAGTCTAAAATACTGTTTGGAGTCTTTAATGTAAACTGTGCCAAAATCGTGTCTGGTACTACTAGCTGTTTCAAATTTTGTATTGTTAAGCAAGTAATCTTCAAATTCATTTCTGTTGTAAATATGGTAACACAGTATTTCACCGTCTTTTTTAACAAGCAAGTAACCACCTGTTGCATCAAGCTCTCCTGTCCAAACTATTGAAGGCATCATTCCCAATGCAATGTCCGTCAAGAATCGTTTAATTTTGTAGGAGTAAAAAGGGTGATTTGTTTCAAGGTTGAATTCAAGCGGGTTTAATGTTGAAATTTCATTGACCAAGTCAATAGTCTTAGAGTTACCTGATGTGAAAAACAGATAAACTATTTCTGCAAGAATTTTAGGTAAAGAACTATCAATTAAGGTTAGATTATTTCCAAAAACCATGCTTTCCGTTTGTCTAAAACGCAATGAACCCGAAAATTCCTTGATTTTCTCGATCCTATCCTTGATTTTACTTCTAGAATCAATTTCATTTATTTCTTGAATCTGACTATCTGATAAAACAGCTTTCTCAATTTCTTAAACAAAATTGGTGGTTTTACCTGCGTTTAATAGCGTTGATGCACCTCCAAGTTGAGACTTTATACTAAAACCTAATTCTGGGGTTGTCCCTGTTCTTTGGTCGTGGACTACAATTCTGATGTCGCTTTTTACAGATGATTTAGCTTTAAGTGAATCACAGCTAAATGAATTAATAAATGTTTCAATTTCGGGGATTGAAAAAGTTCCTGAAGTTTTTTCTTTCAGTTTTGAAAGTAGTAAAACTGCATTTTCGTGAAACTCGGTAATTGGAATTCTAAATTCTTCATTTGTTCCTTTTATGATAACCAAATCGCTATCATAAGCATATTCGTAAGAACCGCTTGATTCGTCTCGGATAATTTTAATTATAGGAAAAATTAGGCTTTCTATTTTCTTTAAATCACTATCTCCTGCAAATAGTTGTTTTTCGGATATTATTTTGAGAAGTGTATATACTTCGCTCCATTCGCCTTTGTTTCCTTTTAGCATAGTTCAATTTCTTTAGCGATTCGCCAGTCAACACTGTCCCATACTCTTCCATTGTAAGAGACATTTGCTACAAACTCCAAAGAACTATTTAAAACAATGCCTCCTGTCCAGTTTGAAGAACCTAATCTGTATTCTTTGATAAATTTTTGTGTTAAATCAGCAGCCATTTTAAGAGAATCAACCTCAAAATAAACTAACCCTTGTGGCTTATTTAATTCATCAATTCTTGCATTGATTGAAAATGACTCCCATCTCGAATAGTCAATATTTGAGCCAAGTCCAATGTAGAGTTTTTCGCTATTTAATTCAATCGTATTCATAAGTTATGCATCAAAATTCTATTGATTATTTCTTTAGCAGTTGCCTTAATTGCAGGAACTGCCACTGAATTTCCAAATTGTTTATATGCGGAAGCGTCTGCAACAGGAATAACAAAATTGTCAGGAAAGCCTTGAAGTCTTGCCCATTCTCTCGGAGTCATTTTTCTTATTCCTTGTCTGTTTACTTCTCCTTTTATACGTGTTACTGGTGTAAAATCTTCTAATCTGTCGTCATATACTAAGTTTCTTTCTCTACCCATTCCACCACAAACTACTGCATTAGCTGTTCCGTCATCCGAAATAATTTCGTAGCCAAAACCATTTCCTTTGCTTTCGTGTCGTTTTTTATGATTAATTAAAGTGTTCAGGTAAGTATCAGACAAGTAATACTTTACAGAAACTACATTTTCCTCCTTGACATCTTCAAAAGTTGCTTCCTTATTTGTCGGTTTAGGATATTCAAAACTATTAATCCCTAAATCGTCTCTAAAACCTACTATAAAAATTCTTTCGCGATTCTGAGGGACTCCAAAATCTTTTGCATTTAATATTTGTGGGTCAGGAACAAAATAACCAAGATCATTTCTTAAAACATTAAGGATCGTTTTTAGCGTTTTACCTTTGTCGTGATTGAAAAGCCCCTTAACATTCTCAAGAAAAATTGCTTTGGGTTGTTTTCTTTTGATTATCTCCGCAACATCAAAAAACAGCGTTCCTCTTGTATCTTCAAATCCCCCTCTTTTCCCTGCAATTGAAAATGCTTGACAAGGAAATCCTGCACAAAGAACGTCAAATCCATCAGGAATATATTTTTTAGTTTCTTCCTTGGTTATGTCGCCAAATGGAACCTCTCCGAAATTAGCTTTATAGGTTTTTTTTGCCTGTTCATCCCATTCGCTGGTAAAAACGCACTTACCACCAAGACTCTGCATGGCAATTCTGAAACCACCAATTCCTGCAAACAAGTCAATGAACTTAAATGTTGGTTTTTCAGGTTCTGGGAATGGTACATCCTTTTTGAAATCAAAAATCATATACTGCAATGCGTCTTCAGCATCTTCAGCAGTTATGACTTGGTCAGGAAATTTATATTCCAAAGCACGTTTTACGTGTTGAATCGCCTCTTTTTTATAAAACTCTGAAAAACCAGTTCTATGATTATGTAAGTAATGAGTGAATGCCGCTTTACCGCATTCAGAAGCTTCTACCACCCTGACTTTATAGGTCTTTCCACAAACTTCTTCAAGTGATATTTTTTCTTGTAGCTTCATCTATTTTACTTTATATTTTATAAATGCAATTTACTAATTATTCTTAATTCCCTTCACTAGATATACTCTTAGAAATAACTTAGGATTGTATAAAAAGAGATGAGTATTTGAATTTAACGGTTGGTGGTTAAGTCAATAAAAAACATTAACGCTGGTTGTTCATAACAAAGACTATTAAACCCAATCTAAAAAATTGATCGAAGAGCTTCAGGTGTGACCAAAGATTAAAAAGAAAGCTAACAAATATCTATAAATGACCTTCCTTAACTCAATTACTACAATCATTGCAACAATTGCCCCTATTGTCATCGCATGGTTTTTTTATTCAAAATGGCGCAAAGACAACAAATGGTTAAAACAGCATGATTTAGCAAGTGAAATTTTACTCACAGTTTATCAAGTTGAAGAGGCATTTAAATATATTCGTACGAATGGAGCATCAGATGTTCCAGAATATAGTGAAGAAACAATTAGACAATTTAAATTTAATGAAGAAGAATTCTTAACACTTGATGGGAAAATAAAGAGCCTCTATCATGATAAAAGAGATGTATTCATATCATTAAGATTATTAGAACTAAAGGCAAAAGCCCTACCTCACAGTGAAAGCCTGTCAACTCAGCTAAAAACACTTTACAGTTTAAGCCTAAAGATTTATAATGCACCAACACGTTATAATCAAATTCAAAAACAATTGGATCGTTCTAAGACAGGAGTTCATTCTAAGTATAATAAACAGCTGTTACAAAAGCGGGAATATTACGAAGATATTATTTATTACCATAGTGAAACGGGGGACTTCGATCAAAAGGTTTCAAAAACTATAAATGAAATCGAAGAACAACTAAGGCCTTTATTTGAGGAATTGTAAAAGAAATTATATCCAAAAAACTAATTAAAACCAGTTTGGAAAGGCTTGATATGCATCCACTTTATCAGCTAATTCGTCGGAAGGACTTATATTTTGATCGAGGCTCATATACTCTTCTAGCGACAATATAATAATAAAAGTACCATTAAAAGTGGTAGATTTTAGCAAAACAAAATCATTGATGGTTGCTATTTGGTAGCCAATGCTTTTATCACTCTTCAATGGAAGATTGTAAATCGCCGCAGAGAATTGTAATTGATTAAAACTTGAAATTTGGTTAAGCTGTAGGCTTGATTCTAATATTACCAGATTACCTACTGATCCTGTTGCTATCTCAATACTAAATTTTTGATCTTTTTTAGAATAAGTGTAAAGTCCGTCAGCATTATGAGCCCAGCCACCATTCACCAAATAATGTTGAACAGCGGCTGGATTCTTATGGCTTAACTTTTTTACGGTTAGGAGGTCGAAACATATCCAATCCGAAGCTTGGGTAAGCTGCGGTATGATCAAAATCAAAAATATCAATATGCTTCTTTGGTGTTTCATCAACACAAATATATACCCATAATACTCTACTTCAGGTATCAGGTTATTTTGGCCAACAAAAGAAGGTGTAAGAATTAAAAATAATTGGAATATTTAAGGATTGGCAAATAGATTACACCCTTATCCAACATTTTCACTGAAAATATATTGACAATTATACTAAATTCATTACATGTATGCGCCGAGGCCATAAATACAATATAGTGATATTTAAAAATGTTAAAATTACATTTATCAAAAAGGGTATTCTTAGAGATAGCGAAATACAGCTCTAAATCGAAATAAATGAAGTCCCGAAAAGAATTAAACTATTTTTTACAAAATAGTTTTTTAGCGCACATTCAAATTAATTACTTTTTGGCGATTTCCTTAGTCAAAAAAACAATAGTTTATTAGATCAAAAAAGACTTTTTTCTTACACAACATCATTTATGATAAAAATCAACTTTTTTGAACTCAACTCTCTGTAGAAAAGCTAGCATTTTAGCATGCTAAACGAAGCGCATAATTAATATCCGAGGAAAAATAGATCATATAATGAAGTTGGTTTAACGCAATCGCTGCCTTACTTTTCAATCCTATTCCATTGGTAAAAAATGAACCTATAGGGTAATTAAACCCGATAGGTAAGAGCCGAATTAGCTGACTTATAAACTATAAAAAGCTTCCTGTTTATAATCTTTAGATTGTATATCCACAGCAGATGCTAGAGATGAAATGATCATAAAAAAACTCTGAAATTACTCCAAAAGCATTGTTAAATACAATGATCATAATGCGATATGACTGCTTTTTCAAGACTATTTTAGCTGCTTTTAAGCACGCTCTAAGAAAGGGCACTTTTTTACACCCTCATTCCACGCAAATAAAAACTAATAGCCGCCCTTGGCTTGGTCTACTTCAATACCCATTTTGCGCATCAACTCTGTGGCATTGAAACTCTTGCAAACGCCCGATGTAAGCAAATAATCGAAAATAATCTCACCCGATTCTATGCTACTGTTGAAGCTATAGTTGATAAGAGTATCTACCTCCTCGGTAAGTGCCGCTAGCTCTACATCGTGGGTAGAGATGATGCCCATAGTGTTGATCTTGCTGAGCTGACGAATGAGCGCCTCGGCACCACGCTTCCTGTCATTGGAGTTGGTACCTTTGAGGATTTCGTCGATCAGGAAGAATACAGGCGGCTGACCAACTTCTTTGCCCATAGCGATAAGTGCATTTAGTTTCTTGAGCTCTGCATAAAAAGAAGAGACACTTTCTTTTAAATTGTCGGTGGTGCGGAGTGCAGAAAATAATCTGAAACGCGACAAGCTCATGCTCTTGCCACAGACCGGAGATCCCATACCAGCCAAAACCATATTTACGCCAATGGTGCGCAGGAAGGTACTTTTTCCTGCCATATTTGAGCCTGTAACTAAGATGATCTTCTTCTGCGCATCGAAGCGAAAATCGTTGGCAACTCTACCCTCTTCAGCCAAGAGGGGGTGTGCCAATTGCTCAGCTTCGATTTTCAAATCACCCTCACTGTAGCTAGGGTAGTTGATTTCAGGGTGTGCAAATGCATGTGCGGCTAAAGAAAAATAGACTTCAAGACTTGCACTCACCTCAAGCCACTGCTCAAAATGAGCAGCATGTTGTCGGTGCCACTTTGCTGCACGCTGCAAAAGAGAAAGGTCATATAGCGCAAAACCATTGAGAAATGGATATAATAAATTGCCCCTCGTCTCGATGGCATATAAGAGAGCATTGAGTTTTTCGATTGCTAAGTGTGCGGGTAGTTGACTGTCACCACATTTTTGAGTGAGCGCTTGACCCATTGTTGAATTTAGCGGCAGATCGACCATGGCCTGCAGCCAATGCTGCTTACTTTTCAACTCAGGAAGCGCCTGCTGCGACATTTCAGCAATAGGTGCTAAGTTACGACCATAAAAAAAGGCAACGACTAGATTGATTATAAAGGAAAGGAAGCCAACTTGATATGGCAACAAGCCCACGAAACATAAAGCAATCACTACCAACAGTTGCACTATGAGTACCACTTTTATTAGACTAGCATATTTGAGCGAGCTTGGAATGAAGGGTGTAGCGCCGTCCTTTACATCACACCAATCTACCAAACCGTCGAGGCTCGCTTTTTCTTCGCTTTCGTGAAGTGCCGCTTTATTGCGATAGCCTACCCATGCGGCATAGTTATCCTTAAGTTCGGAAACAAGTTCTTGCCTTTGGCGCATTTCCTCAGCCTCAGGGAATTTGGCTTGCATCAGCGAGGCGAGTGCTCGAGCGCCACCTTCATCGGTTGTGCGGTTGAGTAATTGAAAAAGGCTATGATTACCAAAAAGATCAAGGTCGGAAGCAAAAGATTCGTCACCATTTTCTTGATAGACTTTGCCATCTTCTAGTCCTTCAAGGTTTAGATTTAGGCGCTTAATCTCCTGACTGTAATAGCTTTTATTACTGTCAGCAAGTTGCTTTTTTCTTCGCGCCTGCTGGTGTTGCTTCAGAAAAAATAAGAAGAGTAAAATAAAAACTGTCAGCGCAAGGCCAAAGGCAGTAAACATGCGTTCGTTGGCAAAGTAAACGATCAGGCTCACACCCCCTACAAACAACAAAACACGAATTAATGAGATGCGAACAAAAGATTGATGCGCTTGTTGAAAGGCATTTTCCCATTCGCTAAGCTGCTGCTCAAAATAGGCTGCCACAGTATTTTTAGACATATGATTATGTTGGATTGATCTGAATGAAGCTGCAATTTCCTAATTGCACAGTGAGATTCCTATTTTTGGTATTGATTATTTGCCCCTAGTCCGCCTTTCGACCCTGGCCATTTGACCTTTATCAAACCAAAATAAATATCAACGAAAATAATAAGGCGGATCTGAAAACCTGACCATTAACTTACTTTATAAGGTTCAAACCGACCTTTTGCACACAAGGGTGAGGTCGGAGGCTTAGCTCAAAAGATCAGGCTAAAAGAATGTTCGAGTCACCTCCTCATTCCACTCAAAAACATAAGGCGCTATTCTGCTAAGAAGAGCTTTTGCTTATACATTGGGATGACATTTTGCAGGCCATAGTAAAGCGCATCGGCAATAAGTGCATGTCCAATGCTCACCTCAGCCATATCTGGGATGGACTGCTTGAGGAAATGTAAATTCTCAAGGCTCAAATCATGACCTGCGTTGATAGCCAATCCATGTTTTCGCGCTTCCGCCGCCGCCTCGAGATAAGGCGCCACGGCCTCCTCTTTATCAGTGGCGTAGTGCGATGCGTAGGCCTCTGTATAAAGTTCAATACGATCAGCACCACAAGCGGCTGCTCCAGCCACCATCTTAGGGTCAGGGTCAACAAATACCGACACCCTAGCACCATAAGACTTCAACTCATCAATAATTTTAGTCAAAAAATCGGCATGCTTCACCGTATCCCAACCGGCATTGGAAGTGAGCACATCCGGACCATCAGGCACTAAAGTAGCCTGCGTGGGTCGTGTGGTAGCCACAATCTGCATGAAGCGCTCGTCAGGATAGCCCTCTATATTATATTCGGTTTTTACAACTTTCGCCAAATTTAATGCGTCTTCCTTGGTAATATGTCGCTCATCAGGACGAGGATGTACTGTGATACCTTCAGCCCCAAAGCGCTCGCAATCTTGAGCTACCTGAATCGGATCGGGTACCGCGCCTCCCCGAGAGTTACGCAAAGTGGCGATTTTATTGATATTTACGCTAAGTTTTGTCATAGTTGATAATCTTCCCTTATTTTTGCAGTTGCAAAAGTAATATTTATTTAAGCAGCTTGTTCCATCTTATTTACATAAACCTTATTTCGACAAGAGAGTTTTTGAAAATGTGATCATTTGCCTATCCTTATTGATGGTTTTAGGCGGGATGAATACGCAGTAGCAAGCTTCATTCCATTAAATACCGGATGTAGATCATAATTAGTTTTGCTTTTTAGTTGGAATGAGAACGCAGTCAAGTATCACAAAAAAGTCAAGCTATGCACCTTTTTGACGCTTGGCCGTTTCGACAAAAAATTAAATTGTAACCAATATTTCTATTCATAAATAAAAAAACGATGAGTCTTAAAAAGCAAGTTGAAGAGGGAATGAAAGACGCTATGCGCAATAAAGATAAAGTCAGACTAGAAGCTTTACGTGCTTTGAAGTCGATGATTTTACTAGCAGCTACAGAAAAGGGTGGTTCAGAGGAGCTTAGCGAAGACCAAGAGATGAAGTTGCTCATGAAAGCCGCTAAGCAACGCAAAGAATCCATGGATATGTACGAAAAAAATGGAAGAGAAGACCTTGCTGCTACCGAAAGAAATCAATTAGAAGTGATCAATGAGTTTTTACCGAAACCGCTTTCAGAGGACGAAATCCGAGAGGCGTTGAAAAAAATCATTGCTGAGACTGGTGCTAGCAGTCCAAAAGATATGGGTAAAGTGATGGGTGCTGCCAATCAACAACTTGCCGGTAAGGCCGATGGCAAAACCATCTCGACTTTGGTAAAAGAAATGCTTGCATAATACTTTGGATATAATTGATATCTTCATTAGCGCAGGAATAGCAATTGGGCTATTTTCAGGATACAGAAAAGGGCTGATCATGGGGTTGATATCTTTGATCGCTTTTTTTTTAGGTATTTTACTCGCCTTTCAGTTTCTGCATTGGGGAGTAACTGTTATCGTGTCCTTCACCAATTCCTATCATGCATTATTCCCCTTTCTATCATTCATTCTTATTTTTGTAGGAGTAGTGATTGGAATGACCTTTTTAGGTAAGCTTCTAAAAGGTGTCATTCATCTGACGCCCTTAGGTATTTTTGATAAAATTATAGGGGCAATTTTGGGAATAGCAAAATGGGCCTTGGCACTAAGCGTACTTCTATGGCTCTTTGAGGCGATGGAGCTTGGGTTTCTTCCCACCGACGATGAAAAAAGTGAGTTATATGTGCAGATAAAAAACTTTGCACCCACCCTAGCGGATATGACAGCTAATATTCTTCCATTTACCGACAATTTATTCGAAGAAATCAAGCAACTGATTCTAGACGGGCAGTGAGGAACCAAATGGTAGATCAGGATTATACGAACCCCTTCTTTAAAACCCGAAAACTAGATAAAGAAATGGCGGTTAAGGAATAGAGAAAACCATGGCTTAAATGTTATGAACAGTAGATGATGTATTGTCCACGTCCCAACCTATGAAAGAACAATCAAAAATAAAGATTGGCTTACTCGATAATTTCGATTCATTCACCTACAATCTAGTAGACTACTTGCTCGATTTAGGTGCGGATGTAGATGTATTTACCAATGAAAAAGCATTTTGTAGTGATCAGCTTGCCCAATACGACGGTCTCTTGCTATCGCCAGGACCTAAGCGACCAGAAGATGCAGGCAGCTTAATGTCTTGGATTCGGGGAGCGGTAGGTCAGCTCCCTATATTGGGCGTTTGCTTAGGACATCAAGCGCTGGGAATTCACTTCGGTGCAAAACTGATTCATGCACAAAAACCCATGCATGGTAAAATTAGTGAAGTCATAAAACGGCAAGAAAGCTTACTTCTGAAAGATATTCCTGACAATTTTAAAGTTGTTCGCTATCATTCACTGATTTTAACCTACGAAAATTCGGTACTACAACCATTATTGATCACAAAAGAGGGAGAGATGATGGCATTTCAAATGCCAAAAAATAAAATTTATGGCCTTCAATATCATCCTGAAGCATGGCTTACAGAGTACGGAAAGCCTATTTTAAGGAATTGGCTAGATATTTGTTTTAATAACATCAAACGAGAAGAGTCAACTTCCGTATCTTTGAAGTTTGTACCTTAAAAATATTAAATTAATCAGGAAGCTTTATAGTCACAAAATAGCGGGTGGTTTTACTTAATTTCACATGACTACGGTTTAAAATTGAAAAAAGCATAGCAAGAAATTAATTTTTCTTGCGTACTATAGCATTGTAAGCTTTCGTAAAATTGGGAAAAATGAAATCTTGATCTATATTAGCTCATTGCATTTTGCTAATATTGACAGAAAAAAATCAGTTAATCATAATTAAACATTGAATCTCGGTGCAAGCTTGAAAGCTAAAAAAGACCGAGAAAATTAAAAATCAAAGATCAAAAATGAATATCAAGCCAAAATTAGAAGTAAAAAAACACAAGGATTTCGAATATATCGATGAAGGAAATGGTGAGGTGCTATTATTGCTTCATGGTTTATTTGGTGCCTTAAGTAATTGGGATGGTGTAGTGGATCAATTTAAAGATCGTTACAGAATCGTAATTCCTATGCTTCCGATTTACGATATGCCTGTAAGAAAAGCAGGGCTCGAACTCTTGGAAGCGTTTACGACTGAATTTGTTGATGAAATGGGATTTGAAGATCTAACAGTGATGGGTAACTCACTAGGAGGCCATATTGCACTGATGTACACTTTGAATAATCCGAATAAAGTAAAACGATTAGTACTTACAGGAAGCAGTGGACTTTTTGAAAATTCTATGGGAGGTTCATTCCCTAAAAGAGGCAGCTATGATTATATCAAAGAAAGAGTAGAGTATACTTTTTATGATCCTAAAACAGCCACTGACGAATATATCAACGAAGTATTTGAAACCACCAAGTCAATACCAAAGTGTATGCGTATAGTAGGGATAGCGAAATCTGCTCAAAGACACAATATGGCAGACGTGATTCCGAACATCAAGGCTCCTACTTTGTTAATATGGGGACTTAATGATACAATTACCCCACCAATGGTGGGACATGAGTTCAACAGATTAATACCGAACTCAAAATTGAGATTTATAGATAAATGTTGTCATGCCCCGATGATGGAGCAGCCACAACGATTTAATGATATACTTGAAGAATTTTTGCTTGAAACCCAATCAATGGATCAAGCATCTTAAACACTACACAGATGATTGCTAAAGAATTGGTTAATACAATGGTTCCTCCGCTCAAAGGTAGCGATAAAGGATATAAAGCGCTACGCTGGATGGAAGAATTACGTCTTAACCAATTGCCAGTATTAGCAGATGATCAGTTTTTAGGTTTTGTAGATTCGGACGATATCTTTGACGAAGAACTCCTGGATAAGAAAATTAGCGATATTCCTCTGATCGGTAGCAATTGCGTAGTAGAAGAGAATCAACATTTTTATGAGGTGGTAAAAACTGCAAGTGACTGTGATACAGAAATGGTTGCGGTGGTAGACTCTGAAGGTAAGTACTTGGGGATTATCACAATATCAGATACTTTCAATGCTTTTTCGCAGTCTGCGGCTGTGCAAAATCCAGGAGGGGTGCTTGTAATGAGCATGCCTCAAATTGACTATTCCCTCAATGAATTGAGCCGATTAATAGAGTCAGACAACGGTAAAATCATCAGCTTAAATGTATCTGAAGACCCGAAGGATGCTATGCGCGTCATAGTTACTCTGAAACTTAACCTTCAAGATATGAGTCGTATCATCGCAACCTTGGAGCGCTTCGGTTATAATATCATCAGCGTATTTCAAGAGAAAAATACAGTTGAAAACAGTAAAGACCGATACGGATTACTTATGAAGTTCTTGGACATATAGCCAAATCTCTAATTTTTCTTATAAGAATTTTGTCAAAGCCTATGGAAAACTAAACTCTAAAAAAAACGGCAATATGAATGTTATGCCTAAAGCTGTTATTTAGATAATATCCGCTTTATCCATTTTGTTTGACTAATTAGCCCATAATTATATTTTTATAAAAGCCTATACGTTACATTATTTTAACACTCGATTGCTCATAAAAATCCATAGTGCTGAAAGTAGCGCTATCTGTAAACCTGCATGATCAAGCTGAAAAATTTTTTAAAGAATAGCCTTTATTTTGGTTTTTTGTTGATTTGTGCGATTGTCTTTCAGTTACATCGGATTGACTCAAGCGCAATGCCCAATGCGGCGCTTACAACATTTGGCATTCCTTTTTTTATCTTTCTTTGCTTTGTGCTGTTGATTTTTTCTGTCTGGCGCAGACATTGGCAAGGAGTTTTTGTGCTATTATTTTTGGCCTTTCATTACAACATACATATTCAATATACTTTCCCGATCACTAATATATCTAAGAAATCAGAAGAAGGAGAGTCTATTCGCGTGATGAGCTTCAATGCACATTTTTTCAATATCGATGAGTATACAATTAATGAGCCAGAGGTGAAGCAGTTTCTCGATGAACTCATCGCATACGACGCTGACATCTTGCTTCTTCAGGAGTTTAAAGACTTCGCAAGAGAAAAGGGTGAAGAGGGTTGGACCGCTGAAAACCATTTGGTAAAAGCGGGTTATCCCTATCGATATGGAAGGCGTAGTGGGTCAAAGAAACAAAGAAAGAGCCTAGGTGGATCAGTAATCTTTAGCAGGTTTCCTCTGAAAAATATGAGAGAGCTTGATCGTAAAAACAAAACCCATAGCAATAATTCTGTCGCCGCAACTGCGCTATTACCTGGTATTACCTTAGATCTAATCAGTGTACATATGCACTCAATGAATATTAGCTCCGATGAGCTCCAACTTACGGACGCCAACGAAAGAGAAAATAAACTCAACAACCTCCGCTCGAAACTTACCTCAGGGTATGAAGAAAGAGGGCGACAGCTTGAACCACTGATGGACAGGATTTATAGCTCACCATACCCTTCTCTCATGGCAGGAGACTTCAACGAAATACCCCAAGGCAATATCCACTACAGAATCAGACAAAAACTTAATGACGCTCATGCCTCAGCTGGGTTTGGCTTAGGAGTGACCTACGAAGATCGAGTACCTTTACTCCGCATTGACTACCAGTGGTATGATCCTAAAGCACTTCAATGTGTTCAATTAAAAGTCCTTAGGGAGGTCAAATGGTCAGATCACTATCCTGTTTTGGGAACTTATAAAATTTTAAGGCAAGCCGAAGGATAATCGTCAGCCCAGCTCGACTATTATAGGGCTTGCTTAAAAAGCAGATTCGAGGCGACACAAGCTTTAATTGATAGAAAAAATGATATATTTCAAGAAGCTTATTTTAGGCTTTCTTGAATTCAAGTCATAAATGCAACGTATGATATACGAATCACAAATTACGATAATGCTTGGTGCTAAGCTGCAAAATGCCGATCTCACAAATTTTAGCGCAAGCATTTTCACTATTTTTGATTAAAAGCCCTGCACTCAAATAAAGTATGAACTTTATGATTTATTTATCAACAATTTAGCTGTTTTTAAGCATGCCCTATTATAGGCTCTTTAGGATTAAAAGGCAATCAGCTATCTTTGCCCATAATCACACGCTAAGGAGTCAAGATAAATGTACACACTAGATAATTTTGTGGACTTTACACCTTCAACCCGGAATATGCATTAGAATTTCTATTCCGAGCTAAAAATACTTCAAAAT